>JAABUE010000034.1 GCA_011389535.1 Anaerolineales bacterium | reverse complement strand
CAGAAAGCCGAAGAGACCCTGCGCCAGGCGGCCCACCAGGCCGGCTTCAAGGAAGTGGACTTTGAGCTCGAGCCGGTGGCCGCGGCGCTGGCCTACGAACAAACGATCAGGGAGCCGCAAAACGTGGTGATTTTCGACTTCGGCGGCGGCACGCTCGACATCGCCGTGATGCGCATCGGCGACCCGCGCCAAAGAGTAGTGTACGCCAGCGGCGGGGTGAACATCGCCGGCAGCGACTTCGACCGGGCGATCATCGAGAAGCGCATGCTGCCGCATTTCGGCTACGGGCAGGTCAGCCTGCAGCCCGAGATCATGGAGATGATCCATGCCATCCCCGACTGGATGGCGCTGCCCGAGCTGGGCACGCCCCAGAACCGCAACACGCTCGAAAAGGCCATCCAGGCCGGGACCGCCCCGGTCCGCCTGAAGGCCTTGCTGGGCCTGATCTATAACGATCTGGCCTTCACGTTCTACAACCGGGTCGAGGCGGCCAAGATCGCGCTCTCCAGCCAGGGCGCGACCGTCATCAGCCTGGAAGATAAAGATATCCCGCTCTGGGAACTTTACGCGCGCCACCAGTTCGAAACCGATATCCGTCATTACCTGGCCGCTGTGGAAAAAGTGCTGCTGGATACCATCGCCGCCTCTGGCCTCGAACCCGCCCGAATCGACGCGGTGGTCAAGACCGGCGGCTCGTCCAGCATTCCCCTCTTCACCGGCATGCTGGCGCGCATCTTTGGCCAGGAAAAGGTGAAGGCCTCCAGCCAGTTCAGCAGCGTGGTGGCCGGACTGGCGATCAAGGCGAGAATGTGATTTTTACTCACAAAGGACACGAAGAAACACAAATATTTTAACCACGGAGCACACGGAGTTCACACCTCGTTCCGATGCTCCTTCGGGAAAGATTTTTGGTCATAACACAAGAAATTTCTCTGTGATCCTAAAGGAGCTCCGTGTTCTCTGTGTCTCTGTGGTGAATTTCCCTCTCATGCTCGAAAAACCTGATATCCCCGACGAGCTCATCCTCTCCCGTTTGCAAGACGAATACCATCTGCACCACGCCCGGTTGGCTTTCCTGCCTCTCGGCGCGGACCTGGATACAGCCGTCTACCGCGTCGATACGGAGGTGAAAACGGCGTATTTCCTGAAATTACGAAAAGGGTTTGAAGAGATCACGGTCCTTGTGCCCCTCTTTCTCAAATCCCTGGGGATTCAGGGGATCCTTGTCCCGTATAAAACGGGATCGAACCGACACTGGGCGGACTTCGGCGATTACAAGATGATCCTGTATCCTTTCGTTGCCGGGAAAGACGGCTTCGAGATGGAGCTGTCCGATCCTTACAGGCGCAGTCTCGGCGCGGCGCTCAGGGAAATCCATGGGGCGCAGCTTCCACCGGAATTCAAGAGACATATTCCAGGGGAAGACTTTTCCCCGCAGTGGCGCGAAAGCCTGAAATCATTGCAGGCGCTGGCGGAAAACAAAAGATTTGACGACCCGGCTGCGGCGGAGCTTGCAATGTTCATGAAGTCCAAGAGGGGTGAGATCGCTCGTCTCGTTGCACGGACCGAAGAACTTGCTTCAGGCCTTCGTTCCAAACCTCTGGAATTCGTCCTTTGCCACACCGATATCCATGGCGGCAACATCCTGATCAGCGATACGGACGAACTGTACGTTGTAGATTGGGACAATCCCCTCCTTGCGCCCAAAGAACACGATTTGATGTTCATCGGCGGCGGGATCGATCAGATCTGGATGGGTGAACGAGAGGAAGCGCTTTTTTACGCAGGCTATGGCAAAACGGAGATCGACCTGGCCGCGCTGGCCTATTACCGCTATGAGCGCATCATCGAAGACCTGGCCGTGATTGGGGAGCAATTGTTGTTGACAAACGAAGGCGGAGCGGACCGGGAGCGGTCCTGTGGCTGGTTCAGGAGCAATTTCGAGCCTGGGAATACGATCGAGATCGCGGATAAAACGGATGCTTTGTTGGCGAGATATAATCAGGAATCATGATGACATTTATAGCCGAATTCGAATCACATCTTCCCAAACCCCTGCGCAAGACATTCCACCAGCTTGATACCCCCTTCCGCATCAAAGGTACCTGAACAGCCTGTCGTACAAGGGCGAGGAGCACGACCGTTCCCCGCTCAACGTCATGCTGGACGGACAGGCGCACTGCCTGGATGGCGTCTTTCTGGCCGCGCCACGCGCGCCTGTGCGACCTTTGGGAGACCGGGCGGAATCGTTGGATGCAACCTTTGCCATCTATGGTGTTTTGTAAATCAAGGAGATTGCTCAATGGCAGATAAATGGACCGATCCATTGCTTGATGAAATGCGCGAGATCGCCGATCCATTCGCGGATGAAGTGGTAGCTGCGATCGTCGATTCGGGCGGACTGGAAGCCTTCGACGAAGCGATGAAGTTCCTGGTCGATAACCGGGATGAAATTCCCGCCTCCTTGCCGAAGCTCATGCACGAGTATTTCGAACGGACGAACGCTCTCCCGGAGTGGGCGGACCGGGAGAAAATCCTCCAGGGGGAAGATGTCTTCAACTTGCACGGGCCCGAAATGATCACGGCTTTGTTCTTTGTGGCCCTACCCTACGCATATGCCACGCAGAAGGGGTCGAATGTGCTCGCAATCTCCGCAGAATTGACCAGGCATGTGCACCGCAGGATTTTCCGGACAGCCCAATTCATCATGGATGTCATGCAGCCCGGAGGGCTGGGACCGAGCGGCAGGGGAATTCGCAGCGCGCAGAAAGTGCGGCTCATCCACGCAGCGATCCGGTATTACATGGCGAACAAACCCAAATGGAGGTGGGAATGGAAACCCGAATGGGGACTGCCCATCAACCAGGAGGACCTGGCAGGAACGCTGATGGATTTTTCGGTCGGCGTGATGCAGGGGTTGGAGCGAATGGGAATCAAGCTGGCTCCGCAAGAGGCGGAGGCCTATCTGCACTGCTGGAAGGTGGTGGGCCATATCATGGGTGTCCGCCCCGAACTCATCCCTGAGAATGTGAAGGATGCGTTCGATCTGGCGGAAACGATCATCGGGAGACAGCGGGGGAAAAGCGCTTCCGGCAAGCTTCTGATCAAGGATCTTCTCGTTTTCATGCAGGGTTTCATGCCGCGCCTTTTTTCGGGATTCCCTGCAACTGCGGTCCGGTACCTTTCGGGCGACCAGGTTGCCGACCTGATCGAGTCAGGCCCATCGGATTGGACCCGGCTCGTCTTGAAACTGCAAATCGCGATATTCGAAAACTTCGAATTTCTCAGGCACCGCTATCCTTTTACAGACAGATATATCCGCTTCCTGACCTGGACTCTGATTGATAAAGCTGTGCTTTTTGAAGAGGGCGCCAACGCCAATTATTTTGAAATCCCGGATGGCTTGAAAAGGAAGTGGCGTTTATCCCGACGGGAAAGACTTTCACCCTAAGAGAACGGAGGCTGGCATGGAAGGTCGAGAGGTTTGGCTGTATGTCACGTACGGATTCCTGGCATTATTCTGGCTTCCGGCTTATATTTTGATTGCCCGGCGCGGATTTATCGATAAAACCTATGGTATGCCCATTGTCGCTATGTTGGGAAACTGGCCATGGGAATGGATTTTCGGACTGAACCTGGCAAGCCCCTGCCCCATCGTCTGGGATACCTGCCCGGAGCGTCCATTGCAGCTGGCCAATTTTGGTTCCATGTTTTTGGATGGGTTTATCGTGTACACAATCGTCAGGTTCGGTCGGGAACAATTCTCCAACCCGTTCATCCGGAAGTATTTCTACCCCATCCTCATTTTCGGGCTGATCTCTTCATTTGCCATTCAATATACATTCATTACTGAAGTTGGGTTTCCAAACATTCATAACCTGACGGTAAACGGGCAGGTCCCGTTGTTCCTCCCCGGCGATTCGGGCGGATCTTATTCTGCTTATATCCTGACGTTCGTGATGGGGATCCTGTTTATCTACATGCTGACGCAGCGGAACAGCCTGGAAGGCCAATCCTTTATCATTGCCATGGCAATGCTGCTGGGCAATGTCGCCGCTTTTGTCTTTATCGCAATTTTGAATGAACTGACGCCGCTGCTAAACGTTTTATTCGTTCTCACCCTTTTTGTGAACATCGTTTATGCCGCCATGGTATTTCGAAAATCTCAGGAGCTTGGGATCAATCCCCTGAAGCGCTGGTAGCTTGCTCCAGCGCTCTCTCCACCAGTTCCAACTCGTAAGGCGTATGGAGCTTATGGAAGATTCTGTACGCCTCCTCGAAATGCCCGGCTCGCGCCGGGTTTTTCATGTTCAGACCCATTTCGTAATGGGCGCGGCCCTGTTCGTAGGGCTGCTGGAAGGCCTCCGCCAGTTCGATGCACTTCCTCCAACTCTGGCGGGCGCGCCGGAGATTGCCGCTCATTTCGTTGTATATCCCCTCATATAGGAATGTCCTGGCCTTATTCACCGGGCTCGCCCTCAGGGCCCGGGCAATGTGCGGGATACGCTGGAAAGTCTGTTTTATCCGCGCCAATTCTGTATGGGAGGGCGAATATCCACCGCTCTCGGTCTTTTTCAAGAGGCCGATGACGGCCTCGAACATCCCTCCGTATTCCTGGACCGTGCTGGAAAGGGGCGGGGTGGAGGGGGACAGGCGTTGGTGCTGCAGGATGTTTTCCAGCGATTTCCCATATTCACCCTTTCGGAAATAAGCAAGGCTCAAGGCCCCGTAGCGCGAGGTGTCCAGGATCTTGTCATCGGCGTTTTTCATGGGGATGGCGATGCTAGCCTCGATCAGGCGGATGGCTTCGTCCACCTGGCCAAGCATAAGCAGGCTATGCCCCTGCCCATAGAGGCTCCACGCCAGGGTTTGCACGGATTCACTCCTTGAAAATTTTTGGTATTGATCTTTCCAGAGGCTGTGCTCTCTCTCGAACTCCGCTTGCAGATGCAGACTTGTCGCAAAGGCTGCCATCAATTCAGCCCATTGCCGGTTATCTCCCAATCGCTCTGCCAGTTGGAGCCCGGCATTGAAATCGTCAGTTGCTTCCTGCCAGTCACAGCGAATAAAATGGACGACCGCTTCACGAAGGAGCGCATAGATCCGCACGGACGTGCGATCCGCTTTTTCGAGCGAGTCTTCCTTTAATTTCCGGTAGGTTTGATAGGCGCCCCGTAAATTGGCAAGCCCAACGATCAACTGCATGTTACTATACCCTTGCGCCATGAGAGCCGGGTCGCCCAATCGTTCTGCGAGGTTCAGGCGGCGCAACATTCCCCAGGCAAGCAGGAGGTTGTTTTGTGAATAATAGAATACGCTTTCGAGATCCACGCTGGCTAACTCCTGCTGCATGGCCCTCTGCTCATTGGATAAGGGCCTTTTCAATTGGTTCGGGAACAAGCGATAGGATATTTGCTGCAAGAGCTCCTTGAGCAGGTTCAAATTCAACCAGAATGGCGAGTCCGGCATAGGCTTGCCGAGCAGTTCCAGGGTCCGCTTGAGATGGGCATGGGCTTCGGGGAGTTGCCCCAATCGAAAGCGCGCGGTCCCGAGCATCCGTTCCCAGCGGGCTCGCCGGAATCTTTCTGCGAAACCGGTTTTCGCTTCCCCCGCCTGGTCCAAACCTTTATCAGCGAGGTCGATGGCAAGCGAAATGAACCGGATCATCTCCTCGTTGGCATACGATTCGAGAGCCTGTTCTCCAGCCTGATCGAGATAATGGATGGCCTTCCCCGCAACTTCTCCTTTCAACCAATGATGCGCCAGGCGGGGGTAATATGGAGACGGATCTTCGCGATAGTTCAATTCATACCACTCAGCAATGGCGCAATGCAGTTGCTTGCGCTGGGCGAAGGTAAGCAGGGTATAGACCACTTCCTGGGTGATCACATGTTTGAATAGATAGGTTAATTCAGGCGTCGGCGTTTCGAGCTCGGTAATGCCGAGCTGGGTGAGGACCGTCAGATAACCGGCCAGGGTAGACGGGTTGACCCGCGAGGGATGAACGTTCGCGAGCATATTGATCAGGAACACCCGCCCGATCACGCTGGCGACTTTGAGCGTCAGCTGGTGGGCCGGGGAGAGCCGGTCGATCCTGCTGGTGATCACCCCCTGGATGGTCTGAGGGAAATCCACTCGATCGAGTTGCTCCGCACCAGGCTGAAGAACGGCCCGGCCATGCTCCAGATTGATCAGTCCGGCATCGCGCAAGGCATATGCGATCTCCTCCGAGAAGAACGGGTTGCCTTGCGCCCGCGCCTGGATGAATGCATGCACAGGATCGGGTAGGGATTCTACGCCCAGCTTTCGAGCAACCAGACCTGTAATATCCTCCTCATGCAATGCGTGGAGCTGGATAAAAGTTGTCCTTGAATCCTTCCGCAGACGCCGGTAATCCTCTTCCATCTGGGCGCCCATCTCTTCTGCTTCCAGGGGGCGTATCCCGATGGCGATCTGAATACCTGGCAGTTCCCGGCTGATGTACCCGACCAGGTTCCACGTAGCCGGATCCAGCCACTGAGCATCATCCAACACGATTACGGCAGGCCGGTTGCCATTTTCCTGCATCAATCGAAATCGCATGACCTCTAAGAGGAACTCCCTGAGACTGGTCGCGCGGGCCTCGCCCACCATTTGCCCGGTCAGGTCATTGTCCGGCAGGCGCAGAGGGATGACCTCACTGAGAAGAGGCACGCGATCCTTAAGAAATGGATTGCCTTCCATAGCAGACAGCGCCTTCCGCTGGTTGGTCGACACATCCTCTTCATCGGATATGCCCAACAGGGCTTCAAAGACCGGTCGTATCCCGAAATAAGGCGTCGACCGTTCAACCGGGTCCCCATACCCCGTAAAGTTTTGCATGTCCAGCTGGTCCGCCTTCTCCATAAAATCTGTCAACAAGAGCGATTTGCCGATCCCGGCCTCCCCTTCGATCAGGATCATGCCTTCGGGTTCTGGCGCGCCGCCGGTCAGGTCGATCAGCTTCTGCATCAGGATCGCCTGTTCGGAAGCTCGGCCGAACAGGCGATTTTGCTGCACGGGCACGCTCAGCGCCCGCGCCCTCCCCAGCAGCAGGAACGGCGTCATGGGTTTTGGAATTCCTTTAAGCTGAATGGGGGAGAGCGGCGCAAACGAATAGTTAGAGGTTGTGTCGAGGATATGGGGCGAGACCAGGATCTGGCCCGGTTTTGCATGGCTCATCAAGCGGGCAGCCAGATTGACCTCCTCCCCGATCACGCTGTAAATGCGCGCATCTTTCCCGCCGTGCGCGCCGGCCCACAGTTGACCGTAGGTCAGGCCGATCTGGACCGGCTGAATGAAACCCAGCTCTGCTATTTTTTTCCTCAGTTCCAGGGCTGCGGCCAAGGCCCGGCTGACGTCATCTTCGTGCGCGATAGGCGCCCCGAATGCGATGTAGACGTTGCTGCCCTTATCGCCAATGGTCACCTGGCATAAGTACCCCTCATAGCGGAGGAGGACCGCCTGGACCTGCTGGACGAACCGGTCCAGTTTCTCGCCGGCGCTTTCATCTTCGTCGTAGTCCAGGCCGGTAAACTTGATGAACATGGGGACCACCTGACGCAGTTCCGTCAGGAATTCGATCTCCTCATCGCGGATGCGGCGATAGATGGATGCAAAGACCCACTTCCGAGCCACCTCGTCATCCAGCTGCGTGATCTCCGGCCACGGGTCTGGTTTCGCCAGTTCGGCTTTCGTCTCGATCACGGCGAAGGGGACCCCCTCCGTGGTCTCCCGGATGGAGCGCACGATCACTTCCGCCTCGATTTCCTTCAGGAGCCGGGCGCTTACCGCAATTTCGCCTTTATCGAGCAGGTGCTGGGCGGATACCACTTCATCCAGTTCCCGGCCCGCGAGCGCCTCCATGAGCTGAACCTTTGGGTCCCCGACCAGGAACCGCTGTACAGGCCCAACGGAGAGCGTAATCTTGACCCCCAGGCTGATCTGCTGCCCGGTTGGAAGCAAGATCGTTTCATACCGGGCCATGCTCCTTTGCATCCTGAAAGCGGTGGTCGTGGCCCTGCGGCCGTCGTCTTGGTCGAACCAACAGATGATCCCATCGCCGCTGATGACGATGACGCTCCCCCTGAAAGCATGAACGGCATCCACGAGGTCCGTGTAGATCGGGTCGAGCTGCCGGGTCAACTCTTCGGCCCCTCGCTGCGGACCAAGCTCGTTCGATAAGAAGCTAGTCAGTTTCGTGAAGCCGGAAATATCCACGAATAAAACAGCGCCCCAGGTACGGACAGGCAAGGTTTCCCCTTTTATTAAAGCGTGCCGCCGGTCCTCCGGAATGAAGATGTCCAGTCGGGTCTTCTGCCAAGCCATTTAAGAGGGTACTTCCTGCACAAAAGCCTGTAAATTCTCATCCCATTATACTGCCTGGAAGGAGCGGCTGGTCGCCATGCGAGTAGGGCAAAACTGAGCTCGATCTACCCGCGCTGGCCTGTTACCGCTGTGAACGCATTATCGAAGACCTGGCCGTGATTGGGGAGCAATTGTTATTGACAAACGAAGGCGGAGCGGACCGAGCCCAGGAACACCATCGAGATCGCGGATAGAACGGATGCTTTGGTGGCCAGATAGCTTTCTGCTTTTCCCCCCTGTTCACCGCGGAAGAAATTACTCCGCTTTTGTTTCTACAACTTTTTCCTTCAACCAAAGGTTGACCAAGGTTTCGACGTTTATACCGCGCTGATGCGCTAGTTCCTCAATATCTGAAAGCAAATCTGGCTCAATAGGAATGGCAGCAGTCACGTGAAACTCGACATCGGGCGCGTTGGGATCATCGAATTCGGTGAAATCGTGCTTGTCCCAGAATTCGCCCATTTTCTCGGGGGAGTTGGTTTTTGAAACAGAACTTTTATTTGCGGTCATAAGATTTGCGCTCTTTTTGGCTCATGTCGCGTGCGCTAATTATAATCTTTGCATTTTACCCTTTATATCGCGGATACGACCCCAAAACCCGCAGCATCAGCGCATATTCCCCAGATGGTCGAGCGCGCGTCGGATTTTGTGCAAACCCCAAATCTGCGCATAAAGCATTAGGCTTTATCGTAAATCCAGCACGCTACCCGCTGCTCGTCGGCCTCGAAGAAGGGCGGGTATTGGTCCTCGCAGATCTTGCCCACTTTCGCAAAACAGCGTGGATGGAACGGGCAGCCGGAAGGCGGGTTGAACCTGCCCGCCACGGTGTCACATATTTTTTAAGATGCGCAGGGTATTTTCAATTCCGTTCTCAGCTTGGATCTTATGCCCAAGCGCAACAGCTCTTCCTCGTATTTGCGGGTCGCCAACACCGAGGCGTATCGCTTCCCGTAAATTTTCGACCGTCAATTCCCTGTACGGAATAGGTTTTGTGCCTGCTCCTAAGCGGGCGATCCGTTCTCCCCAATAGAACTGGTCAAACACAAACGGGACCACGCAGGAGGGTACACCGGAACGCAAGCCAAAGGCAGTTGTGCCCGAACCACCATGATGGACCAGCATCGCCATGCGGGGAAACAACCAGTGATAGGGGGCATAATCGATCTGGAAAACAGATTCGGGCACGGATTGGCTTCCAAGCCCGCCCCAGCCTTTATGGAGAATGCCCCGTTGCCCGCTCTGTTGCAGGGCTTCGATCATGATGCCTGTGGTCCGCTGCGGGTCTTTGAGTGGCATGCTTCCGAAACCAATGAATACAGGCGGGCTGCCTGCCTCCAGAAACGCGGACAAATCGCCCGGCGGTTCCCAATGCTGATCTTCCGGAAACCAATACCCGGTCACATGGATATGTTCGCTCCAATCGACCGGGCGTGGCACCACATGCCGGCTGAACCCGTTCAAAATTGGGATCTGGCGCGTACCCAGTTGCCCGAAGGCACCGCTGACAGGAAGCGGAGGCAGATCGAGAATTTGTGTGCGCCAACGATTAATAACGGGACGGAACATCTGCCATGCCATCTGTTCGCCCACAAAGTAGGTAGCCTTGTTATAGCCTGGGAGCGGCAGTTTTGGGAACCCCATGAGTGGAAACACCCGGGTCCTTGCCAGGGGAATGACAGCCGCCAGCGCCATGGGCAGGCCATATTTTTCCGCCAGGTCAGAACCATATAACCCCGCTGGCAGTTGGTTGAGGATAAAGTCGGTTTCACCCAAGTGAGGGGCAGAAAGATCACGGGCATACCCTTCGGCCAGAGAGCCAAAAGAGCGCATAAGCCCGAGCATATCTGCCCCTGCGTGGGCGACCAATGCCTGTGGATTCCCGTGGATAGGATGAAAATCCAGCTCATGTGCGGCGACGAGAGGCGCAAAACTTTCAAAGGTAATAAAACGGACCTGATGCCCGGTAGATTTCAGCCCCTTGCCGAGCGCGGCATAGGGCTGAACATCACCTCGTGAGCCAAGTGCAAGAATTGTTATGTGCATAGCAGCATCTGGGATCAGGGTCTGTGTACGAGGATCAAGTCAATGGCAATGAACCAGGTCGAATCCTTCGCGCGAGTCACTGCGATCAAAACCTGTTTATGCAGGTACTCCGCAGGGTTTTGAACAGCGTCCCGGCCGCACCCGGATCGACATATCGCTCGAGGCGGCGTCTCGCCGCCGGATGGGGCTTGCTCCTGCCCCTGGCGATCAGGTCGAATAGCAGCGCTCTGCAAGGCAGATGGCCTCTGGCAAAAAAGGCTCCCGAATGGGAGCCCGGACAGGTTTGAGATGAAGCGACACGCACAGCGGTTTACGCCAGCTGGTAGCCGTACTCAGCCAAGACCGACTTGGGAAACTCGAAGCGCACCGTTTTGAGCGGGTCGACGACCTGGCAGAACTTGAGCTGGCCGACCAGGCTCATCAACATGCCGGCATCGTTCAGCGGAATTTTTACGAAATCCGTCAGAAATTGCGCCATGCGGTGGATGGCCCCGTCGGCTGCTTCATCTGCGGTGTGAGCCGAATAGATGGTTGCCACGAGATCAGGCGTTTCTACGAAGGGCGTTGGCAGGCCTTTCAAACGATCCACTACCTCGGCGCTGAAATGCAGCTCTCCCTGGATCTCTGCCCCGCAAACCACGATCTCACCGTCTCCCATAACAGCATGGAAGTCGCCTGCGCCGAACAGTGCACCTTCCACCCCAACTGTAAAATACGCGCTGTTTCCTTCGCTCATCAGTGTGCAGTCCAGGTTGCCGCCATGAGCTCCCGGAGTGCCGTTGGGGACAGATCCAGATTCGGGGGCGACCCCAATCACCCCAACCATAGGCTTTATCGGGATGCGAATCTTATCCTTAAATACGACCTGGTCCCCCTCCACTCTGAGGATCGCTGTTTCCATTTCGGTAATTACATCCCCCAAAGCGCCCTCGCCCGGGATCGTAACCATGCTGGCCTGCTGCCCGATAATCACTTTCAGCAAGTCTACTCGCAGGATGTCTCCCGGCTTTGCCCCTTCGATATAAACAGGTCCCGTAGCCGGATTGACATGATTCCAGTCTAACTTATCCACCAGGTCCTGTGTCTTTTGAATCTGGCCCTCAAAACAATCGTGCGTTTCGAGGTGAACCTGCTCGCCCTGTCCCACGCGGATGGCAGGGCTCAATTTCGGTTCGAATGCAAAGAACACACGGTCGCGAGTTACTTTTGTAACCATCTTTATCTCCTTTTATCTACTCAATAAAATTTCAGTACTTCACGAAAGTTGAGAAGCTATCCGAAATTAGGGGAGCGGGCGTACGCCCGCTCCCCTAATTTCGGGCTTCTGCCAGCCATTTCGTGATCTACTGAATTCATGCAGGCATGCCGGTCAGGCCAGCCTCAGCGTTGAGCCTGGCCCACATGGCCCGGTACGCAGGGTCGCTGAAGTTCAGGTCAGGCTGCCTCTGCAGGCAGGCGATCCATCTTTCAGTGGCTTCCAGGGACTGCCGGAAGCAATACTCCACGAACTCGGCTTTTTCACCCGGGGTACCTTTCTTGACCGTCTCCGCCTGGGAGAGAAACTCTTCTTCAAGAGGATCAAAATCCTGGCGGATCTCGGGCACCAGGTTGTCGAAATCAGCCATCGCCCGGCGGTGAAGCAGCTCGTGCTTCCACCACAACGAGCGTGGGTCGAAGGTCTCACGCGGGGTTGGACCGAGGTCGGGCAGCTCCATGCCCAGGAAGACCGGCTTGAAGATCGAGACACAGGTGCCGGAGGTAGCGGTGACCCAGGCCATCACGCCGTGGGAACCGACATCGGTCACCATGACCCCATCCGCTTGCCACCAGCGGTTCTCCTGTGGGCCGGCATGCACGCAGATGTTGCGATGCGCCTCAGCGCGGGCGGGGTGATACCCGTCGCCATGGTGGCGCATGATCTCAAAGATTTTCTTGACAGAGATATCACCCAGGCACGCTTGCAGGCTGTTGAAGGTGATAGCCTGGCGCACCGGAGAGCCTAAGGTAGGGGGCACTTCGGGCAGAGCATACTGCCTGGCCCAGTCTGTCTCAGGGGCGGACTGGGCCCCCGAGTACGAATCCCAATCCGCGCCAATGCCCAGCATGTTCGAGATGGAAGCGATCGTCTCCACCTTCTTTACCGCCCAGCGCCGCCCGGCGGTCTCCAGCACGTAGGCCTCATCAGGGTCTGCCATGATATAGGAACTGTCAAAATGCGAGTTCCCTTTCAACTCAGCGCTGCCCCCCTGGCCGTATTGCTCCAGCAGGCCGGTCATGATCTGGATTGCTTCCCGGCAGTTTCTTGCCCGTTCCAGGCCAATGCGCATCAGGTCCGGGCCGATAATACCATCCCGCTCCTCTTCCATCTCGGTTGTAAAGACGGCTTCCTCGCCCATGGACAGGCCAAATTCATTTACACCGATCTCGCAGCCATAGGTCCAGAAGGCTTTGGTGAGCAGAATCTCGTAGGTTTCTTCGGCCTGGGGGATGACCAGGTGGCTGACGCGCAGCGCTTCGCCTTTAACATGCTTCTGACGCGGGATGCGCACTACCGCATTGGCTTCGTTTACTTCGCAGTCAGCGCTCTTGGCAAAGAGCATGGAGTTTGACCGGGTGGCACCCGGGAGAGCAACGAATGTGTCACACATTGCGGTTCCTCACAGGTTCTTGTTCAACAGGTGGAGACAGGCGCCGGCGGCCCGGCCAGCGCAGTTCTCTGCCGCCCATGATTCCGGTTGGCCGGTAAATCAGGATGACGACCAGGACAATGGCCATGATCACCTCGGTAAAACCGAAGAAGCCGCCGGGAAAAATCTGCAGGATGTTGATGTAATTCTCGATAGCGCGCAGGACTTCGCGGGCTGCGGTCACTATCAGCGTCCCGATCACCGCCCCAGAGACACTGGATGGCCCACCGATTACCAGCATGGCCAGGATCACGAAAGTTTCTGTCAGGTAAAAGGAGTATGGGGAGAAAGATGTAATAAAATGTGCCCAGAGGGCTCCCCCCACCCCGGCAACAAAGGCGCTGGCGATGAAGGCCAGCCAGCGCATCAAAACGATGTTGATCCCAATCGAGGCAGCGGCATAAGCATCATCCCGGGTAGCGCGCAGGCGCAGGCCAATGCGCGATTCTTTGAAAAGGTAGACAGCGAAGATCGTAATCACACAAGAGATGACGCTGGTCCACAGAGTGGTGTAACTGTCCACACCAAACAGGGTTCGCGGGCCGTTCGTAACCCGGTCCCAGTGGACCAGCACCACGTGGATGATGACCAGCACGGCAAAGGTGGTAATGACAGCGGCAGCATCCGAAAGGCGCATGAGGGGATAGCTGAGCACAGCGGCGATGATGGCCGCAACCAGCGCGGCAATCAGCAGGGACGGCAAGAAGGGCAGGTGGAGAGGGATCAGGAAGGGATACAGGTTGGAGTTGGTTAGTTCCTTGGCAGCGGGTGTCATGGAGAAAAGCACAGAGGTATAGGCCCCAATGCCCATAAAACCGATATGCGCAAAGGAAAGGATGCCGGAATTGCCCATGTAGAGCTGCAGACCCAGCACCAGGATCAAACTGACGAACATGACGGTGACGATGCGCGTCAGAAGGGGAATACCCAACAGCCCGGTGAGCAGGGCCAGGAACAGGACAGCGCCTACCAGGGTCAAAGGGGTGTCAAATGGTTTTAGACGGGCAGCAAGGTTCATCCCACGCGCTCCACGGAGGTTTTGCTGCTGATCAAGCCTTGCGGCCGGAAGAGCAGGATGATGATGACAAAGACAAACATGAAGGCTTCCCGAAACTCCAGCAAGCCTGGCGGCAGGAGAACACCCAACAGGCTGATGACGATGGCGTAGACAAAACCACCCACCACGGCGCCGGTCAGGCTGCGCATCCCGCCGATGACCGTGGCCACAAACGCCACCAGCAGGGGCGGCGCACCAAGGGCGGGGGTCACGGTGGCGGAACGACTGATCCAGAAGATGGAAACGAGGCCGGCCATGATGCCGCTGATGGCAAAGGCGGCGGAGATGACTGTGTTGGCCGGCACGCCCAGCATACGGGTCATGGTGAAGTTATCAGCGGCAGCACGCAGCGCGATCCCCAGCACCGTATGGCGTAGGAGCAGAGTCAGCAAGACCAGCATGACGAGGCTGGTGAGGATCGTGAGGATGTTTCGCCAGGGAACACTGGTCCCGGCGATCATGACGCTGGTCTGGAAGATCTGCGGCAGGACGACGGCGCGGGCGCGCGGGGAGATGATCAGCAGAGCGCCATTCTGCAGCAGGGTGCTGACCGCGAAAGAGGTGACCAGCATCGCGGTCAGAGACTTTTCCCGTACGGGGCGGAAGGCTACCAGCTCGGTGAACAGGCTGGTAAACATCGCTACCAGGACGGCCAGGAGAGCAATGAACAGCCACGGTAGCGGAGAGAAACTGGCGAGCAAATACAGAGTGTAACCGCCAACCATGATCAACTCTCCGTAAGCGAAGTTGACCAGGCGCAAGATCCCGTAAATGATGACCAATCCCAGCGCCAACATGGCATACAGGCTGCCCAGGCTGATGGTGTTGATGATGAACTCCAAATTAATCAAGGCAGCGCTCCTATTTTCCGGACTGGCCCTTGACGCCCATATAGATACCTTCGATATCGGCGTGGGTGCGCAGTTGCTGGGGGGTACCCTGGCTTTCGATCCGGCCGGTGTTCATCAAGTAAGCCCGGTCGACGATCTCCAGGGAGCGGTCGACGTTCTGCTCGACCAGCAGGATGGTCACGCCGCGCTGGTGCAGGCGGTCGATCAACTCGAAGATCTGGTCTACCAGGGCGGGGGCCAATCCCAGGGAAGGCTCGTCGAGCATGAGCAGGCGCGGGCTCGACATGAGGGCGCGGGCAATCGCAAGCTGTTGCTGCTCGCCGCCGGAGAGGGTTCCGCCAGGCTGCTGAAAGCGCTCCTTGAGCACCGGGAAAAGCTCAAAGATTTCGTCCAGGTTGCGGTGGTACTCGGCTTTTTCTTTAAGGATATACCCGCCCAGGCGCAGGTTCTCATCCACGGTCAGGCTGGAGAAGATGTCGCGCCCCTCAGGAACCAGGGAGATGCCGAGGCGAGCGATCTGCTCGGGAGATTTGCCAGCGATGGAGGCGCCATCGAATAGAATGTCTCCCTGCCAGGGTTTTAGCACCCCTGCAATGCAGCCCAGGGTGGTCGATTTTCCGGCGCCATTGAGGCCCAGCAGGGCAACCAGCTCGCCCTGGCTGACATTGATGGAGACACCGCGCAAGGCAGTTATGGCTCCGTAGCGGGCATGGATGCTATTCAGTTCTAACATGCTCAGACTCCTGCGACGGTTTTGCCCAGATAGGCCTGGAGCACAGCCGGGATCTTGCGCACTTCCTCCGGTGTTCCCATGCCGATGGTTTTACCGAAGTTCAACACGTGCAACCGGTTGCACAGGCGCATGATCAGGCGCATGTCGTGATCGACGATCAGCATGCCCAGGTTCTTGCGCGCAGGAATGCTGGACAGCACCTGGAGAAGTTCCTCGCTCTCGTCTTCGTTCAGGCCGGCGGCCGGCTCATCCAGGAAAAGGAACTTGGGCTGAGTGGCGAGGGCGCGGGCGATTTCCACCCGGCGCTCCAGGCCATAGGGAAGCACCGAGGCCAGCATCTCCGACCAGCGGGAAATACCGATTTCTTCCAGGATTTCAATGGCACGCTGCCGCGCGGCTTTGCGGGAGAGACCCATGCTGACCGCCGCAACTTCCACGTTTTCGAGAACGGTGAGCTCCCGGAACAGGCGGATGGTCTGGAACGTACGCGCCAGGCCGGCATAGGCGATCTGGTAGGGCTTCTTGTTGGTGATCTCCGTCCCGTCCACAAAGACCTGCCCACTGGTGGCAGGCAGCAAGCCGGTGACGACGTTGATCAGGGTGGTCTTCCCGGATCCGTTTGGCCCGATCAGGCCGAGGATCTCACCGCGCGACAGGGAAAAGCTTACGCCGTCCAGGGCGCGCAGACCAAAAAAGTATTTGCATAATCCCTGGATGTTCAGGGCGTTGTGGTTGGGTTCAGCAGAGGGAATATCAGACATCGTTGTATGCGGATTGTTGAGGGGATTTTGTGGAGGCCTTGCGGCCTCCACAAAATCCCCGGGTTGAATTCAATCGACAGGGTAGGGTTTGCGGACCCCCATTTCTCAGATCACGGGGCAGGCTGGCTCTCGGGCATCAGCCAACCAATGAACTCGGGCGTACCACCGTTCAGGCTGACCATGGCCGCCTGCTTGTGCGTCTCATGACCCTTGTCGGCGGGTTCCCAGTCCAGGTTGCCGGTGAGCAGTTCCCAGGTGTTGTCTTCCATGGCCTTGGCCATAGCCGCGCCGTCAGTGGAGCCGGCTTTCTCCATGGCGCCAGTCAGCACGTGGACAACGTCCCAACCAGTGGCAGCCCACATGGCTTCCGGCGGGCCGCCGAACTTGGCCTCATAGGCGCTCAGGAACTCTGCCATCTGTGGGGAGGCATCGGCGGAAACCCAGGTATGGGTGGCAAAAACGATGTCATTGCCGTACTCCGGGCCAAGAGCCTGGAACAGGCCGGGGTCATCGTACGAGTCGCCGCCTATGATCGGCTGCGTGATGCCCGCCTCGCGCATGGTGCGGATGATCAGGCCCAGGTCCGGCATGTAAGAGGAGATATAGAAGAAATCCGGTGGTTCGGGCAGGGCCTTAATGCGAGCCAGTTGCGCCGAGAAATCTCCAGCGCCCTGCGTGTAAGACTCTTCGAACAGGACCGTTCCGCCCAGGGTCTTGAAATGCGCGACGAAGTACTGGCCCAGGTCCTTGGTATATTGGATGAAATCATCGGTGACGACATAAGCGGTATCCCAGCCCTGCTCGCGGGCGTACTGGGCTGCGGCAGCGCCCATGGTGGTGTTCCACATGGACATGGTGAATTGCTTGTCACCGAGGGCCGCGGAACCATAGAACGGGGACGAAGCAGCCGGGGAAATACCCACCAGGCCGGCCTTTTGGGCTTCGCGGCTTGCGGGACCACCAAAGTCAAAGTCGCTGGGGGCGATAATGGCATGGGCGCCCTGGTCAATGAGTTGGATCGCCACGTTGCCGGTGACGACCGGGTCGCTCTTGCAATCCAGGTTGATCAGTTCAACCTGCTTCCCAAGGACGCCGCCTTTCTTGTTGATCTCCTCCACGGCGAGCTGGGCGCCCTTCAAGGCCGGCTCATCCAGAGGGGCCTGGATGCCGGTCAGGCACAGGGCAGCGCCGATCTTGATGGTCTCATCCTGCGGGACGCCACCACCACAGGCGCCGAGCAACAGGCTGAATACCAGCAAGACGGCCAACAGAGTCCAGTGTTGCGATTTCTTGTTCATTTCTTTTCTCCATTCCTATTACAAAGATTAAGATGATCTTCTTCTCCAGAGGGGTAAGAAGCAAGTAAGTGATAAGAGATAAGATAGCGACCAAGTTCCAGGACAGACCGGAAAACTCGCTCAAGCCTGGATATTCGATTGATAGAACACTACAGGATAAATTTAGGCACGAAACAGGGGTATTTCATGGATTTAGGAGATACTACCATACATCCGCAGGGGATGTCAATAAAAGCGCCGCTGTGCCAGCAATTCTCATGTTAGAAAACAAGTTGTGCTTTTGCTGGCTCGGATTGACAAATCCGGAGCTACTCCAGAATGCAAAAAAACACCAGTCTGCTTTTTATAAGGCAGCCTGGTGTTTCCAATTGGATCGCTCGAGGCGGCGTCTCGCCGCCGGATGGGGCTTGCTCCCTGCCCCTGGCGGTCAGGTCGAATAGCAGTGACCCGGGCGCACCCGGATCAACTCCTTCCTTTGCTGTCGCAGCCACATTGCCAGGCAGCGGCCAGCCTTCGGGACGGTTGCTTTTACTCAAATTTAGTAAATCACGAATTCCGGTAGTAACGACTTCGCGACACTTGCACCGCACTGCGTTCGCCTCGCCGAACTGCAGCGGGGTCGGTGCAGTGCAGGTGAGCATCCTGTAAGGGTTAGTCGTTTCAATGCCGGTCAAAACGCAGGTTTTCCGGTTGCAAAAGAGCGACTGCACCCCGTCTCCCCGGCCCGCTATGGTCCGGGGCGGGCGGTGCCGGGGAAGTCGCCACTACGATTGAATCTACAGGGCTTTAACCGGTTTGGGATTGATCCTGGAAATACGCGTAACAACCCGCCTCCGGGTGGTACGAACCTCTAAAATCTCCGTGTTCTCAGCCCGCCCCCCGTCTCGGGCCGACGCCTTCACGGGGCGGACGGCCGGCGTTGCCGGTCGGGCCGGGGTGCGCTCCGTGGTGAGAAAATGTTGTCGGGCAGGCTTCTGAGGCTACCGCGCGGAGCCAACCCCCATGGCCGGCGGCGCCGGCTGCTTGCCGTACTTGATGTGCATCGCAGGCAGCTCGAGCTTCAGCATCTGGTCTCCCAGCAGGTTCAGGAAAACGCGCACGCGCTCGCTGCCCGGTAAACGGACGTCGAAGATGGCCTCGTAGCCCGCAAACGGTCCGGCTTCCACCCTGACCGGGTCTCCCGCTTTCAGGCCTGCCAGCCAGTTGGCGCCGGCCGCGTTGAGCGCTTCCACCCGGTTGCGGATGGCGTTGACCAGCTCGTTCTGGACAGGGGCCGGCTCATTGCCATAATGGACCAGTTCCAGCGCACCCGGCATCCACTGCAGGGTGTTGGCGCCAATTTTCTCCAGGTCCACGTTCACGAATAAATAACCCGGGAAATAGGGCCGGATTTTGCTGGACCTTGGGTTGACCGGTTTAACCCGCAGGCGGGGATAAAAGGTCTCGATCGCGTTTGCCAACAGCTGGCTGTATAAAAACTCTTCCTTGTTCGGCTTGCTGCGCATACAATACCAGGAATGCGTCATGATACTGAACCCTTTCTCCGGCCAGCTGCGCGTCTTACGGCCTCTCTGCCTTATACGCACACCTGGCCAACCTGTCATGCTCCGCCAGCCCGAGGTCTCTGGCTTGTTGAAGCCCCTGGCTCAAGAATGGGGAACATGAGATCGAACTGTAGACCGACGAAGCGATCCTGATCAGGTTCCAGGCTTCGTCGCGCCGGCATTTCCCTGCCCATATCCATGCCAGCCCAATTTCGAATTTAAGGAACTTTCAAAACCGGTCCCGGTTACGAACCACTCTCATCGAGCGCTATGATATTGGCTTCGGCGCTCTTGCGGACCCACTGCTTGAGCAGGTCCTTTTGAAAGCGCCAGGACTTTCCGATCCGCAGCGCGGGAATGGTCCCGGTGCGGGCCAATTCGTACACTTTGGCTTCGCTGATCCGCAGGTATTGCGCCACGTCGCCGATGGTCATCACTTCGCCATCGTTTTGAGCATCGTTGTCCCTCGATTTCGCCATCCTGCCTCCGCAGCGCCCACCGGGCCAGCCCTTCTACAATCATCACTTAGACTTTCCTGACATCCCATGTAATTTGTTGCATTTCAATGTCGTTTGGTGTCTTTTCGTCATACCGTTTACATGACGCGGAAAAGGGAAAAGGGGTACGATTCTCGCACAATATAGTACTTAAGGTTGATTAGGAGAACCTGAAAACAGGCAGCAATTCTCAATATGGCTTTGCTGGATTGTCACACCTGCCCCGCACAGCACGTTCGTGCGGGGTAAGGGAATCCAGCAAGAAAGGCTTCGGATTTGGCAATCCGAGCCAGCAAAAGCGCATGTATTCTTCAAAATGAGAATAGCTGAAAACTTTGGGATCCCCCCGGACGATCGCTTACAGGTCTGTTTTGAGATAGCGGTCGAAGAATTCGATCGTGCGCCCCATGGCCGTGGTGAAATAGTTCGAAATGTTGTGGTTATCTCCTTCGTAAGTGTAGAGTTCCGCGGTCTGGTTGGCCGCCAGCATATCGGTATAGAGCATCTCCGAGAACTGCCAGGGCACGTCCGCGTCTGCGGTGCCGGTATGGATCTGGACCGGCCCGTTCAGGTCGCGCAGGTAGGCGTTGGCTGAAATCGAGTTCCAGAAGTCGGGATTGGTCTCGACAGAGCCGTACTCCTGCTCCAGCGAATAGACGAACGATCCCGGCGCTGCAGCCGTAAGCCTCGCGCCAGGGTTCCAGCGCGTGAACAGGTCGGGGAAAGGCGCCACCACCCCGGCCCAGATCACGCCGGCCTTGATATCGCGGGCGACCACCATCGAGCGCAGGGTGATGAAACCGCCCATCGAGTGGCCCCACATCCCGATCCGGTCGGGGTCCGCCTCCGGCCAGCGTTTGACCGAGGCGACCGCGTTGAGCACATCGACGGAGTAATTGTCCCGGCTGTACACGCCCCCCGCGGCGCCCTCCGAGCGGTCGTGCCCGCGGTAGTCAGACTTGAAGACGATGTAGCCGTTGCTCGCCATCTGGTCCACGTAGGCGAGGTATCTCTCTGTGGTGCGGTAGACGTCCGGGGGGATATAGCCGTGGTTGAAGAGGATGGCCGGCCAGCCCGCCGTCGGCATCTGGCTGTTGGGGACGGTCATGAGGGCGTAAATTTTCAACCCATCGGAAAGATAGGAAACGTAGTAGCGGTTGTAGTTCGAGCCGGGGTCCAACACCCGCTCGATGATGATATCGCTGCCGGGGTACTCGCGGGCGCGCATCGCGTCGATCTGGAGCGGGTGCGCGCTATCCGACATCCCGGACGGGGGCTGGATCTGCAGCGCCGTCCGCGAGGGGGCAGACAACAAGGGCGAGGAGGCAGCGTTGGACTGCAGCCCGGCCGCCGGCCCGTTCACCAGGGAGGCAGGGTCGGTGGTCTCGCAGGCGATCGCCATCAAGAGGAGCGTAATGATGAACAAATAAAGTCTGGTTTTATTGACCTGTGCGGGCATGTGTGTCAGTCCGTTCGCAGGCCCCCATTATAGCACAGGTGTTCTATAAAGAGGAAGCGGTTCGTAAAAATATAGGTTTCCTCACCCACCAACGAAACGATGTCTTTGCGAGGGCGTTCTTTGCCCGAAGCAATCTCCCAAAGGGCAGCAAAACTGGTTAAACGGGCTTTTTCAAGTGCTAGGAGATTGCTCACCTGCACTGCACCGAACGCAGTGCGGTGCAAGTGTCGTCGGGAAGTGCGCCCTCCTCGCAATGACATATGGGAAGTTATTTATTTATGGACCCTTAGTAGAGCGGGTCATGTCGCGTGCAGGAATGCGACATGATCCGCTCTACAATAGCAACCCCAAAGTAAAAAGCCAGCCTCCTGGGAGGCTGGCTCGATCATCCTGAGAGCCGGGGCTCAGCACAGGAAAGTCACTTCGGACTGGCAAACACA
>JAABUE010000033.1 GCA_011389535.1 Anaerolineales bacterium | reverse complement strand
GGGCGATTACGGCGTCTTCACTTATTCAGGCCACGGAACGTACAACCGCGACACCGGCGGCGACGAGCCAGATAGCTATGACGAGGCCTTGTTCGTCTACGACGGGCTTTTGCTGGATGATGAACTGCGCGAAATCCTGGATGGCTTGCGGACGGATGCCAGTCTTGTATTTATCTCGGACAGTTGTTATTCGGGAACAGTCACAAGGCTGACAGAGGATGATACGCTCTATGCAAAGCCGCGTTTCGTGCCTGTAATTGGCTACAGCCCCCTCATTCCTGTTAAACAGAATTTTTTGGCAGAAGCCGAGATGCTCGAATTGCTGCTGACCGGATGCAGCGACAGCGAGTTATCCTATGATGCATTCATCGACGGACGCTACAATGGAGCCATGTCCCGCTACGCGATCAACGCCATCCGGGCCAATCCGGATGTGACATTCAACGAGTTTTATAGTTTATTGCGGCAGGCGTTGCCAACACAAGAATATCCGCAAACCCCGCAGCTTGAAGGGTCGGAACAAAACAAATCCCGGGTGTTATTCGAGCCCTTGCCCGTAGAAGAGCCGGAACCCGAGCCGGAACCGGAACCTCAGCCTGAACCCGAACCGCCGGGCTGTCTCATGGGATTGATACATCAGGTAGGCCGGTTGTTTAAGTAGCATAGCCAAAGACTCCCAAACCCTCGCTATACACATACCCTCTAGCATTTTTTGTACTCACAAATGGATTGAACAGATGGAAATTGTATGGTTGAAATGTACACAGCGGTTGAAATAAAAGGGTAGTCTGTTTCAAGCCGAGCCGATTGTATTATTGGGAGTGGGCATGATGCCTAAATATAAGAGACAGACGATTTTCATTAGCATTCTGGTTCTATTTGCAATATCTTGTGGTTTGATCTATCAGTCTAACCCTATTGTTACCCCTTCAATCACCCCCATCATCGTTCCAACGCGCACTTATATTCCTCTTCCAACCTCAACACTCGAACCGACTTTCATGGCGACACAGCCATCTGCTATACTTCAAACAGCCACACTTTCTCCGTTTTGCCGATATCCACCTGCCATTGGGGTAGAGTTGGCAGATTTGCCCGGACCAAAAACTTTACATTGGCAACCCATTGATGCATCAATAGGAGAATTATGGGAATTAAACGGTTTAAACACCTCGATTATGTGGATGGATCCATCTCCAACTGACGGTTGGTGGGTTATGTCACTTTTAGTAGGAGAATCGGGCATGGGAGGCTACTATAATGCCCTATATGTTCTAGACAGCCTTGAAAATAAGCATTGGATCGCTAGTCACTATGGCTTGGGTGGATATTATGTTGAACATCAATGGTTGCCTGATGGACGCTTGCTATGGATTGAGGACGGTGAAGTATTCCTGGCCTCTGGAGACGGACTGGATCGGCGCGGTATGGATGCGCCTGCCCAGATGTCCGAAATTTGGCTAGGCGCCAACAATGTTGCCTTGGTCAGTGGCCACGGATTATGGCGTTTATTCCTGAATACAGGAAAATGGGAGCCTGTGGCCAATGCAGCCGGAATATCCGGCGCTTCTGGGCAACTAACGATGTCTCTAGACGGTACTTTCGCGGCTGTTACAAACTCCGGTCAAATCAGCATGGTCCCGTTACAGGCTGGCGTCCCGGCTCGTCAGCTAATCACGATTGACTATCCCGGCCGCGATAATCGTATCTCCCCGCCTATGCCTATTCCAAACAGCCCTTACTGGCTTCTTCCTGAAGTTGATTTTGAAGGTCAGCCTACGCAACCAATGCTGCTTGATACGCGTGATAGCAGTTTGCATTTGTTGGATAAGTTCCTTCCTGGAGCTGGTCCACTGTCGCTTCTGGGGTTTTCGGAGGACGGGCTTTGGGTCTACGCACGCGTGCTAAGTACTCAAAATGAAAATTACAGCAATACTTCAGTATATGACTGGTACGTCGCGCCCTCCAACGATTTAGAAGCGGGCATGGTTGTATATACCGGCGATTACAATGCGCTTATCGTTGGTTGGGAGACAGATCCGCCTGCACTCTGGCTGAGAGCCTCTCAAGACTCTGAAGAAGTCCTCCGAATTCCATTGCCCAGTGGTGAACCTAAAACCATTCTCGACCCGGCCAAGTTGCATCCGGAGGATGTGCGTTTCCTGTTAGAGGATGTAATGATTGATTATAGCGATTGGGCAATTCCTGGCAATCGCGTTCGTGCCCTTTCAGGTCAGGGCAACACTTTAGGGTTGCTTGAACTGCCACCTTTGACTGTTGGCTACACTCGCGTCCGCCCCAGCGGGCCATCCAGGGCACTAATAGAGATGACAAATTTCGAAGGGGGTATCGATGATGATTGTCGATTCGAAGAAAACCTTTGGCTCTGAAAAGTAGAGCCTTAAGATGGAATTCTTACAATTGTATGAAAACGCGATTCTTCGCGCCCCGAAAAGCACCGGGGCGCTCTCCCGATTCCCTAAACTCTCATTCTTCACACTCCTCCAGTTCCCTGGCGGCTTGCTCCACGAGATCGCCGGCGGTATCCACCAACGGCGGACGGACTGGCCAACGTGGGAAAGCGTATTTTTTGGAAAGCAGGGCTTTAAGAGCAGGCGGAAAAGGGGTATATTTCTCTAAAATGAGACGCTGTTCGGTGATACAGGCCTGCATTTTTGAGAGATCTTCGTCTTGTAAGAAAGCGTCGTAGATAGCCCGCAGGCCAGGCGAGAGCAGGTTGGCGGGCGCGGTGATACAGCCCGCGGCATTATTTTGTAAAGCCATCGAAAGATAGGAGTCTGTACCGGTGAAGACGGCCAGGTCCGTGCCGAAGGTCGCGCCCAATGCGCTTGTCAGAGCAGGGTCGTGCGATGAATCTTTGATGCCCGCAAACTGTGAAGGAAAGGTGTCTTTCAACCGCTTGAGCAAATCCATCGAGAAACCGATTCCGGCCACCTGGGGGAAATGATAGCCCAGTAAGTAGCTGTCCGAAGGAACTGCCTTTTGGATCAGGCTCTCGAACCAGCGGAATAAGCCGTCATCGCTGGCGGTGCGGTAGTAATAGGGCGGCAGGACAACCACGCCATCATAGCCCAGATCGAAAGCGGTTTTGGTCAGGTCGATGCTCTCTTGCAGACTGGGAGTCCCGGTCCCGGCCAATAGGCGAAAGTCCGGGTGCGTTTCGCGGATTTTTAGAGCCGCACCCCAGACGGCCCTTCGTTCTTCCGGCGAAAACGACGGTCCTTCCCCGGTCGTCCCGAAGATGAGCGCACCGTGACAGCCCCGCTCGGCAAGAAAGGCCAGCAAAGCAGGAACGGATTCGAGGTCCGGGGTTGAATCGGCGTTTAAAGGAGTCAGAGCAGCGGCATAAACGCCAGACAAGGGATGTTGTGTCATCAGATTATTTTTCTCCTTCATCAATCTCGATCACTTTATATGGAAAGATATTCATAATTGTCGTTTGTCCAACCTGCGTAACGGAGTCTTCCAAGTTACTTCGGTAAAAATGGGTATGTCCATGGAAATGGTAGCGCGGGCGGGCTACGCTGATCAGGAAATTCAATGCTTTGAGTCCCCGGTGGGCTACGGAATCTTCGTCGTGGATCCCAAAAGGTGGCGAATGGGTGATCAGGATATCCAAGTTGCGGCCATAGCGGAGTCGGGTGAAAAATAATTGCAATGTCAGTTTAAAAGCGCGTGAAAAAGCCTGTCCCTGGGTATACTGGTTGACCCCGTCGGGGCGGTAACGGATGCTCCCGCCCAGGCCGGCCAGAAAAAATCCTTTCGCGAAAGCAGTTTTCAGGTCCAGGTTCGAACCGCCCTCGGCATAGGAAAGCTGGCGATTGGAATTGTAGACAGGGTCATGGTTGCCGGGCACATAGTAAAGCGGTACATTCAGAATTGAGAGAAGGTATTCCAGGTAGTTATATGGTAAATCCCCACAACCGAGAACGAGGTCCACATCCTGGAAGTGCCCTCCCGCAGCCAGTGTGTAGATGCGTTCCACTATCTGATCACTTACTGCAAGTATCTTTGTCATACACATCCTTCATTTTGCCGCAGAACAGTCTCCCGTGCAAGAGGATACTTTACAAAACAGGAATCACCGCATAAGGTAAACTAGAGTAACCCATTAAGAATAGTTGCAAAACCACTGAGTGCCTACTATAATAATCTAACATCACAGGCTAGACGATATGAGTTGAAGCTCATGGGATTCTTTAAGGAGTTTCCGCTGGAAACACAACGTATTACAATGCCAGAAGACAGTAATGGAGATGCGACACCAAGAAGGCAGCTCGAGTCGGGCATTACGTTACTTAAGCGCTATCTCATCCAGGATGTAATTGGAGTCGGCGGGATGGGGTCGGTATATCGTGCCCGCGATTTGCATTTTCCCAATGTGGTAAAGCTGGTCGCTGTCAAAGAAATGATCAATACCGCGCCCGACCCGCTCATACGCCAGACAATCGTGCAAAACTTCGAGCGCGAGGCCAATTTGCTGGCCACGCTCAACCACCATTCTATCCCGCGGATCTACGATTATTTCACGGAAGAAAATCGCTCCTACCTGGTGATAGAGTATATCCATGGTAAGGACTTGGAAGCAATTATCAGTGGAAACGATGGGTTCCTGACCGAAGAGCAAGTGCTAACCTGGGGGATCGAGTTATGCGAAGTGCTTTCATTCCTGCACAACCACAAACCGGATCCGATCATCTTCCGTGATATGAAACCGTCCAATGTGATGATCGATCACAACGGTGAAGTAAAACTGGTCGACTTTGGGATCGCCAAAACTTTCCAGTTCGGTCAAAAGGGGACGATGATCGGCACGGAGGGTTATTCCCCACCCGAACAATATCGCGGCGAAGCCACCCCTCTGGCTGACCTCTACGCCCTGGGTGCCACCCTCCATCACGCCCTTTCTCGTCGAGACCCGCGTATGGAGCCGCCCTTCTCCTTTGAAGAGCGTCCTATTCGAAAAATCAATCCCGGCGTTACAGCTGAAGTGGATGCTGTTGTTACCAGGTCGCTACAATACAACCCTGAGGACCGCTTCCAGACAGCAGCCGAAATGAAAGATGCGCTGCTGGCCGCGGCCCACAAGACCGGCATCCTTTCAAAGGTGACCACCACCATCAGCCAGGCGAACGGCATTAAGCCCTTATGGAAGTTCAAGTGCGAGGATGAAATTCGCAGTACGCCGCTCTATTATCAAAATACGCTCTTTACCGGATGCTATGATAACAACCTGTATGCGATTAATGCCGGCAACGGAGAATTTTTGTGGAAATACCCGTCCGAGGGTGGAATTGTTTCCAAGCCCGTAGCATTTGATGATAATATCTATTTTGGTTCCGAAGATCACCGTCTGCACGTAGTCGGCGCTCGCTCTGGAAAAGTCGTATGGACGTATTACACGAACGGGCCGGTACGTTCATCCGTGCGGATTGCTGAAGGTCACGCATTTTTAGGTTCCGACGATAAATACCTGCATGCTGTCAACCTGAACTCGGGTCGCGCAGCGTGGAAATTCGAAACATCAGATCCAATCCGCTCTACCCCTTTTGTTGCCAATGAGCTGGTCTATGTTGGCAATGAAATAGGGGATTTTCTGACCATTGATTTCCGGGGTGAGTTGAAGTGGCGTTTCCGCGCCAAACGAGCTATTACTTCCTCCCCGGTCATCGACAAGCAATTGGTTTTGTTCAGTTCTCTGGATGGAACCCTCTACGCGCTCGATCACCGAAACGGGTTCGTTGTCTGGCGTTTCCGTCTTGGCAAGGGTTCTATCTCATCTCCTTGTGTGGTGGACGATATCGTGTTTGTTGGCGCTGCAGACGGGTTTATTTATGCAGTTGAAGCAAGGACTTCCAAAGAACTCTGGCGTTTCCGTACCGATCATCAGGTAACCAGTTCACCGGCTGTTTACAAAGACTCTCTTTATTGCGGCTCAGTAGATGGTTACTTGTATTGTCTTGAATACCGTACCGGTCGTTTGCGTTGGAAGTTTGGTACAGAAGGTCAGATTATCGGTTCTCCATTGGTATATGATGATATTGTCTATGTCGGCTCAACCGACAACCAGGTTTACGCCTTGCTCGCTTAAGAAGGAGATAGGATTGTGATGGAATTTTTCCGCAAACTGTTCGGTGGCCAGGTAGTTAAAGAAGTAGACACCGCAACGACGGCTCCTCTCACCGATCAGCAAATTCAATCGATTTTACATGGAACGAAAGCCCAGTTTGATTTACAACAGTTAGTGGCAGCTTCAGGACAATCGGTCGGTAAACAGCGCGAGCTCAACGAAGACAGCCTGCTGGCCCTGACAGCGACATTGGCGGGCAATTCAGGCAGCCTTCCTTTTGGGATTTATATCGTCGCGGATGGAATGGGTGGGCATCAATTCGGAGAAGTAGCCAGCAATGTGGCCATCCGAATTGTAGCAGGGCATATCATTCGAAAGTTTCAATCCTATTTATTCAGTATTAAACCTTCACCACCCGATGAATCCTTGCAAGAGATCATGCAAACTGCCGTGCGCGATGCGCAGAAAATCATACAAACTGAAGCTCCCAGCAGCGGTACTACGTTGACAGCCGCGCTGGTGCTCGGCCAGCAAGTGACGATCGCGCATGTAGGAGACAGTCGGGCCTATCATATCTACCCCGATGGACGTGTTGAGGTCGTTACACGCGACCATTCCCTTGTCAAGCGGCTGGAAGAACTCGGGCACATTAGTCCGGCTGAGGCTGAAAACTACCCTCATCGTAATGTCCTTTATCGCGCACTTGGGCAGGGAGAGATCCTTGAAGCTGACGTATTTACTGTTTCTTTCCCACAGGCAGGCTATTTGATGTTATGCAGCGATGGTCTGTGGGGTGTTGTCGCAGACCAGGATATGCTCAAGATCATCAGAGAAGCACCCAGTCTGCAGCGTGCATGCCAAAACCTGGTCGAAGCTGCTAATACAGCCGGCGGTCCGGATAACATTAGTGTTATTATTGCACAGATGATCGGATAAGATGGTAGATAAACCGGATTATTACGCTATCCTCGGTGTAACGCGTAAAGCGTCACTTGATGAAATAAAGCGGGCTTATTTTGAAGCCGCGCAGCGTTTACATCCGGATAAAAATAAAGCGTTTGGTGAAACCGAGGTTTTCCTGGAAGTACAGCAGGCTTATGAAACACTCGCTAACCCTGTTCGCCGCAAGAAATATGATGCAACCCTGCCTCCAGAAGTACTGCCTTCTTTACCCTTCAAATATAATGTTTATTACAGTCGTCCGAATCTCGTGCGCATGAAAGAAGAGCAGATGCTGTATGTGCTTCTTGAAATTGCGCCGGAGAAAAAAGAGGATAAAACCCCTGCTCCGCCCTTGAACGTTTCCCTGGTGCTCGACCGTTCCACATCGATGAAAGATGAGAAGATGGATATGCTCAAAAACGCAGCCATCAAAGTCATGCGGAACTTGCGCCCACAGGATATTTTCAGTGTGGTCACCTTCAGCGACCGGGCGGAGGTTCTCATCCCTGCTTCCTATCCCTACGACAAAAAAAAGCTTGAGTCGCAAATACAGATGTTGCAACCCTCCGGTGCAACTGAAATCTTTCAGGGATTACAGGCTGGCTTCAACGAAATTGAACGCAACATCAGCCAGGAACGTATCGACCACATCATTTTACTGACCGATGGCCATACTTACGGAGATGAGCAACAGTGCATTACTCTGGCAGAAGAAGCTGCGGCACAAGGGATAGGGATTAGCGCTATGGGGATAGGCAAAGAATGGAATGATGTGTTCCTGGATACTCTGGCCAGCCGCACGGGCGGGAACAGCCGCTACATTTCCCGTTCTGGAGATATTCAAAACTTCCTGGTGGAAAAATTTGAAACTTTTGCGCGCACTCTGGCCGATGTCGTTTTGGAGACCAAAAGGACGCCCGGAGCTGAAATGGCCTACGCATTTCGGACTCAGCCTGAAACTGGTCCACTACCGCTAGAAGAGTCAATTCATCTGGGGCCAGTGCTGCAAGATTCCGCCTTAAATATATTATTTGAATATCAAATTGAACCATCACTTACCGAATTGGACAGGGTCTCCTTGCTGCATGGGCATTTAAAAATGTCCATCGCAGGATTGCCAACAAAAGTTCCACCTATAGCGATCGAGTTTTCCCGTGAAGTAAAAAATGAAGCTGGCGGAGAACCACCTCCGAATATAATCATACAGTCTCTCGGCAAATTGACCCTGTATCGAATGCAGGAAAGAGCTCACGTAGAAGTCAGCCAGGGGCAGTATGAACTTGCAGCTCAGCACATGAAACAGCTTGCTACAAGTTTGCTGGCTCAAGGCGAACGCAGCCTCGCGCGCACTGCCTTAATAGAAGCCGAAAACATTGCAAAAATGCAGTCGTTTTCTGAAGAGGGGAGTAAAGAAATAAAATATGGAACGCGGGCCCTCATAATGCCACAAGAAAAGGAATTACCCGTATGATCATATGCCCTAACTGCCAGTACAAAAACCTGGATGGAACAGTCTTCTGTGTAGAGTGCGGAATACAACTTTCAGGGATACAGCCGATCGTTACTCAAAATATCTCGGCAGACAACCGGCCCTTTCCACCGATGGAGAAAAGAAAAACCGCTCCATTCCCCGAAGACCTTGACACCTGGGCATCCTTGCACCTCCTGGATAGTGGACAGATTCTCCCCCTTGGTGACCGCACAGAATTTACACTGGGACGTGTGAGCGAAGCACAACCGATCATGCCAGATATTGATTTGACCCCTTATCAGGCCTATGCCAACGGTGTCTCGCGTTTGCACGCTGTTTTAAAGCGGGAAGGCAAGCGCGTGTTCGTCATGGATCTGGGGTCATCGAATGGGACTTATTTGAACGGCAAACGCCTGACACCGAACGTAGATCAGACGCTTAATCATGGTGATATGCTTGCTTTGGGTAAACTTAAGATCCAAATCCTGCTAAAAAAATCCTAAGAAGAAAAGGTGTCTCATGCCTTACACGGTCATATTACATCTCCCGGGTGAACCTTCGGTCATTGGTGAAGTAGATGAACTGCCCAAACCAACTGATTTAATCATTACGCTGAATAGCCCTCGTCAGAAAGACGGCAAGGATTTGCATTATCTGGAAGCTAACGTTGTGCAGGTTATCTGGCCATTGCACCGCATTAGCCTGATTGAAGTGCTTCAAGGTGAGGAAGACGAACATATTATTGGCTTCGTAAGAGAGTGAGTCTATGACCGATGAATTTGACCGCCGCCGTATCCTAGTGGTGGATGATGAAGAGCGTATGGTGCGCTTCATCCGTTTAAACCTGGAACATGACGGTTTCCAGGTCAGTGAAGCATTCAATGGAAAAGAGGCGATCCGGAAGATCCGCGATGTAACGCCAGACCTGATCCTGCTGGATGTGATGATGCCTGACCTGGACGGATTTGAGGTGTTGGAGACCGTTCGCGAGGTGAGCAATGTGCCGGTAATTATGCTGACGGCCAAGGGTGAGGAAGATGACCGTGTGCGCGGATTGGAACTCGGCGCAGACGACTACGTTACCAAACCGTTCAGCCCACGCGAGCTGGTCAGCCGTGTGAAAGCTGTGCTGCGCCGCACGGAAAGCGCCAGCGGCTCTATGCACGGCTTGATCGAAGTGGACGAACGCCTGAAAATCGACTTTGACCGGCGTGAGATCTGGCTGGAAGGGAAACTGGTCAAGTTACGCCCCACCGAGTATCGCATGCTCTACCACCTGGTGCAGAACGCGGGCTGGGTTGTAACCCATGACCAGTTGTTGACCAAGGTCTGGGGTTACGAGTATCGTGATGAGCCACACTATGTGCGTTTATATATCAATTATCTGCGCCAGAAGTTGGAGGCTGATCCTTCTAACCCAAAGTACATCCTGACCGAACGCGGTGTAGGTTATCGCTTTGTGGATTTTCGTAGAGAAAATAAAGAGTAACCGAAGAAGATATTAAACGGGGGCAGGTCGGGGCCTCGAGGGAAGCGAACAGGGCGTGCCGTGCAACTTTGCGAGACGCGCCCTGTTTTATCCGCCCTTGTCAGACATCTACCTCTAGGCTATACTTTTCATCCGATCATCTTGGAGGCAGAACCTTAATGGCAAAACAAAGGATCATATTGGTGGACGACCACGAGGTTGTCCGCCTGGGGTTAAAGTCGCTTTTGGAACGGCACCCGCAATTCGAAGTCGTTGGGGAGGCAGGTTCGGCGCGTGATGCGCTTGAACAAGTTGCCGCTACGGAACCGGACGTGGTCGTGATGGATATCCGCTTACCAGGTACATCGGGGATCGAAGCCTGTGAGCAAATTGTCGACCAGTATCCCAATACCAAAGTCATCATGCTAACTTCATATGCCGAGGATGAGATGCTCTTTTCAGCCATCCGTGCCGGGGCCTCGGGCTATGTGCTCAAGCAGATTGCCAGTGAGGAACTGATCAAGGCCATCGAAGCGGTCGGGCGCGGCGAAGCGTTGCTCGATCCAGCTGTGACGCAGCGCGTCTTCCAGGAGGTACGCCGGGCGGTGAAGGAAGAGGAGGCTTCGGCTTTCGCGCACCTGAGCCAGCAGGAAAAACACGTGTTGTTGCTGGTCTCAGAAGGCAAGACCAACCGCGAGATTGCCAAAAACCTGTTTCTGGGTGAGGGTACTGTACGTAACTACGTCAGCAGTATTCTCTCGAAACTGGGAGTCAACAACCGCGCGGAGGCTGCCGCATATGCAGTGGAACACAGCTTGCGAGAATATATTTCAAATTAACTTTATTTAGAAAATTGCGTGAGAGACCGGGGAGGGCGCCTCAAGCAATTGGTTAAAGACATAAATGGCCTGCGCCCCGCGCAGGTTATTTTCTTAATCCATTTGCTAGCGGTTATAATCACCTTCATGGCTAAATCTGATACTTCCATCCTCTTTCTCGGCAATGCCGATAACCCTGATTGCACGCGCGCTTTGGCATTTTGCCAGGAGCACTTCACCGATGTTATCCATTTTTTCGGCGTTTGGGGAGATCCATTACCCGAAGGCGCCCGGAATTGGGAGGGTGACTACGTCATCTCGTATCTTTCGCGCTGGGTAGTGCCAGACTTCCTGCTAAAGCGTGCCCAAAAGGCTGCTTTCAACTTCCATCCAGCCTCACCCGAGTATCCCGGCATTGGCTGCAACAACTTCGCGCTGTACGAGGATGCCAAGGAATACGGGGCAACCTGTCATCATATGGCTCCCAAAGTGGATACCGGCCCCGTTATTGCCGTCAAGCGCTTCCCGGTCTACCCGGAAGACGGAGTGGACGAGATCCTTAAGCGGACGTATGAGCACCAGATCGAGTTATTCTTTGAGATCATGGGGTTACTGGCTGAAGGTAAAGAACTACCCGTTTCCGACGAAACCTGGACCCGCCCGCCCTTCACGCGCGTCCAGTTCAACGAACTGTTCGTCATCCGGCCCGAGATGAGCAAGGATGAGATTGCCCGCCGCATCCGCGCAATCAGTTACAAACACTGGCAGCCGTATGTGGAAATCCAGGGGTACCGATTTGAGTACAAGCCTGAAAAATAATAGGCAAGCAGGCAAAAAAATACTACATAAAATTGGTTATTATCTCCCTGTAATGAGTGCGGACAGATTGCTTCGCACTCTTTTGTCATTCTCTAAAGTAGCGCAGTACGCGTTAAAATGATACCCTTACCGTATTTCCAAACGTAGAGAGATTATGAAAACCCCATCTATAGATCCTTCCGAAGTCCGCTTCTTTAGTGGCAGTTCCAACCCGCAACTGGCGGGTGATATTGCGACACGCCTGGGTGTGCCGCTCGAAGAGACACACGTTTCGCGCTTCAGCAACGACAACCTGTACGTGCAGCTGGGTGCGTCCGTGCGCTACCGAAAAGTCTTCATTGTGCAGTCGCTCTCGCAGCCGGTCAACGATCATCTGGTGGAACTGCTGATGATGCTCGATATCGCCCGTAGCGCCTCCGCAGCCGAAGCGCATGCCATCATCCCCTATTTCTCCTTCGCCCGCTCCGACAAAAAGGATGCCCCCCGCATTTCCATCACCGCCCGGCTGGTGGCTGAATTGCTCAAGACCGCCGGGGCCACCCACGTTATGACCATCATGCTGCATTCCCCACAGGTGCATGGCTTCTTCGATATGCCCACCGACCATCTCAGCAGCCGCCGTGTCTTCAGGGATTATCTGGCTGATAGAGACTTAAGCGACACTATCGTCGTCTCACCTGACATGGGAATGGCAAAATCCGCGGCGCGTTTTGCAAGGAGCCTTGGACTGCCCGTTGCGGCCGGGAACAAGGAGCGCGTCTCCGATAGCGAGGTGCGCATTGGCGGGCTGGTCGGCAGCACTGTGCACGGACATAAACGGGCGCTGGTCTACGATGATGAGATCGCCACTGGCGGCTCCATCCTGGAACTAAGTCGTCTGCTGGTGGACGAAGGCGTGGAGGATATCCTGGTTATCTGCACCCACGGAGTCTTCACCCGCGGCGGTCTGGACCGGTTGGCTGCGGTGCCGCAAATCAGCGAAATCGTTACGACCGACACCGTCCACACCCCGCCTGAGCAACGACATCCCAAGCTGAAAGTACTCTCGGTTGCGCCGGCCTTTGCGGATGCCATCCGTCACAACTTCTCGCGTGAGTCGATCGGTGATTTGTTTGTATATGGGGAGTGAGTGTCTGTCATTGCGAGGAGGGCATAGCCCGACGAAGCAATCCCCTCACAACAGGAGATTGCCACGCCCCGTTGCACGGGGCTCGCAATGACAAATTGATACTGACAACCGTCACGAAAACTTGACGATTCTGTCAGTTGCACAGAAACATAAAAACAGGTAATATAAGGTTGCCATGAGTGTGATATTGGGTATATCCCTTATTATCTTTCTCATGCCTTGAGACCACAGGCCTGACGGGTACACACATACCTGCCAGGCCTTTTTAGTTCTTTGAGGGACACCTTGTCCTGCTCGCCCAAATAAACATGCAGGACTCCCGCAAGGGAAAAAATCCATACAAGGAGCAAAAATGCACCATACTACACCCTGGGAATACCGTTACGCCCACCGTACGTCCCGCATGGGCAGTTCTGTCATCCGAGAACTGCTCAAACTCACCGAGCAGCCCGACATCATCTCGTTTGGCGGCGGACTGCCGGCGCCGGAAGTTTTTCCGGTCAAACAATTCCAGGAAGCCTGCAATATCGTTTTGAACGAACAGGGCGCGCAGGCTTTGCAATACGGCACCACCGAGGGCTATCGTCCACTGAGGGAGATGATCGCCCGCCACAACGCCCGTTTCTCGGTCGAGGTTTCGCCAGACAATATCATGATCACATCTGGCTCACAGCAGGCGCTGGACTTCATCGGGCGTCTGTTCATTAACCGCGGTGACTACATCGTGGTGGAATCCCCCACCTACCTGGGCGCGCTCCAAGCCTGGAACGCCTACGGCGCGCAGTACGTTTCTGTCCCTTCGGACGAGCACGGCATGATCGTAGACGAATTGGAGAAGGCGCTGCGCGTGGGTCCTAAATTCATCTATATCCTGCCCAATTTCCAGAACCCGTCTGGCTCGACTCTCAGCCTGGAACGCCGTAAAAAGCTGGTCGAATTGGCCGATAAGTACGGCGTCCCCATTGTCGAGGACGATCCATATGGCCAGTTGCGCTACGAAGGTGAACATCTGCCCTCCGTGGTGCAGCTCGACAGCCAGATGCGCGGACCCAATGGCGGAACCTATACCGGCAATGTCATCTATTTGAGCACTTTCTCGAAACTGCTCGCGCCGGGGATCCGACTGGCCTGGGTCATCGCGCCGCCGGAAGTGACCCGCAAGCTGGTCATGGCCAAGCAGGCTGCTGATTTGCACACTGCCACCTTCAACCAGATCGTGGCCTATGAGGTTGCCAAGGGTGGCTTCCTGGATGAGCACGTCAAGGTCATTCGCGCCACTTACAAAGAGCGCCGCGATGTAATGATGGAGACTATGGAAGAAGTCTTCCCCTCCGAAGCGCACTGGGCGCATCCTGAAGGCGGCATGTTCCTGTGGGGCATCCTGCCCCAAGGTATGGACGCTGCAGAAGTACTAAAGGTTGCTATTGAGAAGAAAGTCGCTTTCGTACCCGGTTTCGCTTTTCACCCCAACGGCGGCGGAGAAAACACCATGCGGCTGAACTTCTCCTATTGCCAGCCCGACGTCATCCGTGAAGGCATCACTCGCCTTGGTCTAACGTTGAAAGAGATGTTGAGGAACAACGGGAAATAGGAAGCCCCCTCTTGATAAAAAGAAGACCTGACAGGTTTTAACCCAGAAACCTGTCAGGTCTTTTGATTATTACAAATCATCAAACCCACTGCCGCCATCATCCCCGCCCAGGTCCGGCAGGGCGGATTCGATCTCCTCCGGCGACTGACCTTTTTCCAGCCGGTCCACCACTTCATCGAATTCAGGGGGCAACTCCTCGCCCAGTTCTTTGCCCATCTTGCGCATCATGCGTCCCAATTCTCGAGGGTTATCTTCCAGGCCTTCCAGCGCGGATGGATCAGCAAAATCTTCGAAATTCTCCAGGCGGCTGTCCTCGGATTTGGCAATACGCACACGGGTCATGCGCCGGCGCGTATTTTCGCTGCCACAATGGGAGCAGGCCGCGGGTATCGTCCCGTACTCGCTGTAGGTCATGAATATATCAAAACGTTTTTTACAGTCAAGGCAGATATAATCGTAGGTTGGCATAGCCGTATTTTATCAAAGACACTGAAGGTCTCCAAGAGCTTTAGGGTCTATTTAAGTTACAATACTCCCATGAGCCCTGATCCCGAATTCACTATTCTTAACCCCCAGCCGTTGTTGATCGTTATTTCCGGTCCATCTGGCGTAGGCAAAGACACCATTATGATGCGCATGCAGGAACGCGGCATGCCCTTTCATTTTGTTGTCACAGCGACCACGCGTCCCAGGCGCGAGAACGAGGTCCATGGTAAAGATTACTTCTTCCTCACCAAGGACGAGTTTGCCCGTATGATCGAGGACAATGAACTGATCGAATATGCCATCGTATATGGCGACTACAAGGGCATTCCCAAGCAGCAGGTGCGTGAAGCGCTTGCCAGCAGGAAAGATGTGGTCATGCGCCTGGATGTGCAGGGTGCGGAAACCCTCCGCAGATTGGCGCCCGATGCACTGTTGATCTTCATTACTACCGAGAGCGAAGAAGAACTGGTTGGCCGCTTGAAGGCGCGCAAGACTGAAACGACTGACGAACTGGCTCTGCGTATCGCCACCGCTCGAAAGGAACTTAAGCGTGTGGATGCTTTTGATTACGTAATTATCAACCACGATTACAAATTGGACGAAACGGTGGACACCGTCCGCGCCATCATCGAGGCGGAACACCACCGTGTCAAGCACCGGGAGGTGACTTTGTGAACATGAACCAACCATCTGAAGAAAACTATACCCCTTCTCCACCCCAGCCGCGGCCTGGCCCACCTTCTGGGATGGTGCCCGTTTCCCTGCCGGCTTCCAGCCCACGCGTGACCTACACTATCCTGGGCATTACGGTGGCTGCTTATCTGGTTCAATTGTTGACACAATTCATCTTCGGTTATGACATGGCAATCGGGCTCGGCGCAAAAGCGAATGATGCCATCCGCGCTGGCCAATTATGGCGCTTTTTCACACCTATGCTGTTACATGGCTCGCTCTTGCACATCGGCTTTAACATGTACGCTTTATACATCTTTGGGATTGGACTAGAACGCCGGTACGGGCATGGACGGTTTCTATTGCTATACATCCTGGGCGGATTCGCCGGGAGTGTGTTCTCATTTTTGTTTTCAAGCGCAAATTCCATCGGGGCTTCCGGGGCTATCTTCGGGCTGATCGGAGCGGAGGGCATCTTCCTGTTTCAGAATCGCAAACTCTTCGGAGCGCAGGTTAGAGGGGCGCTCAATAATGTAATTTTTGTGGTGGCCATCAACCTGTTCCTGGGCCTCCAGCCGGGTATCGATAACTGGGGACATATGGGCGGCCTGCTGGGCGGCTTGATCTTTGCCTGGTTTGCCGGTCCGCGCTGGGAAGTGCAGGGAATCTCTCCCAACCTGCAAGTTGTGGACCTTCGTGAGGGGCGCGAGGTCATTGTCGGGTTTGCTGTGGTGACCATCATTTTTTGCACCCTGGCGGCGATAGGAATGTGGTTTCCATTTGTAAATTAATAAAAGAGGTGACAGTCACTTTATGCATTCTATAAAAACTCAGGTGCGAATCACCTGTTTCTGGCACAGTCAAGTGACTGTCACTTTCCTGTTTAGAGGTATGAATGTCCATTATTAATATTTTGTTCGGGGTTGGACTGTTATTCTTCGGGCGCAAGGCCTTCTGGCTGTTCGTTGCCGGCGCGGGCTTTGTAGCCGGACTGTCATTGACTAACCGCCTGTTCGAGGGCCCTGATTGGGTGGGTGTAACCGTTGGCCTTGTGATCGGTCTTTTGGCTGCATTGTTGGCGATCGCCGTGCAGCGTTTTGCTATCGGGCTGGCCGGGTTTATGATAGGCGGCTATATTGCTTTGCAAGTTTTGCCCGCGCTCAACCTGGAGAGCGGCTGGGCAACCGTGCTGGCGTTCATCATCGGCGGGGTGATTGGGATCATCATGGTCGGCATGTTTCTGGGCTGGGCGCTGATTTCATTATCTTCTCTGGCGGGTGCAGCATTGATCGTCAACGCGCTCAACCTGGACAGCGGACTGGACATCCTGATCTTTATCATTTTGGTTGTAGTTGGGGTAGTGTTCCAGGCGAGGGATCTACGGGGAGGCAGACGAAGAACATCAAAAAGATGACTGCATAAGTGCTCGGCCTGGGTCTGAGACCCAGGCCGAGCTTTTTATTAGGGCTTGATTTCAAAAATCGTCCCCGCACTGGTACCCTGTACATCCGGGAAGAAGGCCTGCCAGGCATGCGCCGGCAGTACGCGGAACTCACCGGCCTGGATAGGGATCAGGGTGTAGGTCAGTTCATAGGTTCCGGCGGGGAGGTAATCTGATGTCCAGATGATGCGGTCATCGCGGATCTGCGGCTCATTGAAGTACCACCAGCCCCAGCCGCGCGAGAAGGGATCATCCGGATCAAAGATAACTTGAATATCGGTCCCATCTTCACTTTGCTGGCTTGTTTTGAGTGCCTGGTCGAGGATCTCCGCTCCGGCGGGGATGTAGTCTTCAAGCATGACGTAGTAGGAGTCGTCGGGCAGGGTCAACGTCAGGCGGACTATCAGCCTGGAATTGGGGGCAAGCCAGAGTGTAGAAAGAGGCACGCATCTGTTCGAAGGGGTTGTCGCTCCTTGCTGGTTGGTGTCGACACAATTTCCATCATAATAAGCGCGGCTGACTTCCATGCCCCTGTTCAATGGCGGGACCGTTTCGACCGGTCGGTTAAGCGCCAGCGAAGCGCGATAGTACAACCGTCCCAGGCCGGATTCGCGGCTGATGACGAGCGCGTTGGGAGAAGTGGGCGAAAGATACGCGAGCGGCACGCTGGCGCTGACCGGAGTAAAAATATCGGTGCCGCTGACGTCGCCAGTAGCCAGCTGCGCGCCGTTGAGGCTGGCTGAGAAGCTGAAGTCGGCTTGTAACTCGCCAAAGCCTTTCATCGCCTCCGTGAGCGCCAGGATAACCCAGGCGTTCTCGTAGCTGGAACCCCACAGACTGTGCGCACCGCGGTTGGAAGACAGGTAACGCACGGCTTCGATCAGGACAGGCGCCGCCGGATCACGCTGCGCCAGCGCATACACGACGACAGCCGTGGTATAGAGCGGCGTGCCAGGATTGCGCCAGGAGCCGGAGGTGCTCTCCCAGTTGGAGCTGCTGCCTGTGCGGATCGCGGTGGCTTCCAGATTGGCGATCAGGTCACGGGCGCGGGCATCGCTGGAGGAGACAGACTCGAGGCTGAGCGCCAGCAGCGCCTGGGCCCAGGAGCTCAGTTGGTCGCGCTTGTCGTACATGGTATTGAGGATCGGCCAATCAGCTTCCTGTAATCCGCTGGTATGTCCCAGGGCAAAGAGGGTAAAGGTCAGGCGGTCGAGTTCCCAGGGCTGGTACGTTTCCAAAGTCGGGTCGGCAAGAGCGAAGTTGCGAAGGTATTCCTGTGTGCGGTCGAGGGTTTCATCCGGGATGCTGACACCGGCCAGACGTGCGCGACCGAGGCCAAAAAGGACGTAGGTTGAAATGTACGGGTCAGAGTCGCCGCCGCGGACCCAGCTCCACCCGCCGTCAAAATTCTGGTTACGGACGAGAGCCGTGATGCCATCCTTCAGGCTTCTATCAAGGCGTTCCTTTAGGATGGGATCGTCCATACCGGAAGCCTGCAAAGCGCGCTGGGTTTCCAAATTTGGGAGGAAATAGGACAGGACCGCCTCATTATTGCAGGTACACGAAGGCGTTGGCAGGGCTTCCAGGCTTTTGAGCAGGGAGGCGGCCAGCGAGGGTGACATCTCTACCTCCAGCCCGCCGTCTGTTGGCGAGAAGGTACGCGGCAGGCTGATGATTTCCTGGCGTTCGCCCCCGTCGATCAACATGCCAGCCGTGACGAAGGTTTGTGGCGCAACATACTGGCGAATCGGCAGTGGGCCGAGAGCCGGCTTGGCGGCATCGCTGAGGCTGCGCCCGCTGCTGTTGCTGCTCACAGCGAACACCAGATCTGCCTGCTCCGCATCGGCTACTGCCGTACCCCACCAGGTCACCTCAGCCCGGCCATCCGCAGGCACTTCTACCGTTTGCGAGGCCTCTCCAGGCTCATCCAACGCAAAGCCGGTCGAATCCAGAGAGACGATCGCATCCAGACTTGCACTCGTATTGTTGTGGACGATGGCGGCCAGTTGGACATGGTCGCCAGCCACCAGGAAGCGCGGCGTGACCGGGCGGACGAGCAGCGGCTTGGTGGTCAGCACTTCCGTCGCGGCTTGCCCAACCCGGGTATCCAGCGTCAGCCCGCGTGTCTCGATGAACCAGGTTGTCAGGTTGTCTGGCAGGGTCAGGGTCACCCGTCCCATTCCGTTGGAATCGGTGATGAAAGACGGATTCCAGAACGCTGTGTCCGGGAATTCTTCGCGAATTGTGACCAGGCCATCCCCGCCACCGCCGCCACGTCCACCTGGCTGGACAACGTAACGTCCACTATAAGCCGCCAGGGAGAGGCCGGTGGTAACGCCAAGATTCTGCTTGCCATAATATGCAGGCAGGATGTCAGGGGAATTCGGGTCTGCCAACGCCAATACGGCCTTGTCTACAACGGAGAGGGAGAACTCCCCATTAACCGGCTGCCCCGTGCTGTCGGTGACGCGCAACTGCAACGTCAATTCGCCGCGCGGCTCGCTGATCTCCGGTTCGGCGGTCAACTCGACCTGCAGTTCCTGGGCTGTAGGCGCTACCTCAATATCCACGTATCCCTGGCGGAACTGATTGTCGGGACCAAGTAGCGTGGCAGCGAGGTAAACATTGGGCGCATGTTCATCCGTCAAGTCGAGCGAATAGGTCGAGCCGCTGGCGCCCAGCTCTAACACTTCGGCGCTTAATACTTTTCCACGTTCCACCGTCACCAACGCCTGCACGCGTTCGCCGAATGGATTGGGGATAAAGATATCGGCAGTCTGGCCGGGCAGATAGCTTGCCTGGTCGGCCGTGATCTTGATTTGATCGTTGAGCAGGCTGGGCCAGGAGGCGAACTGTCCACCGGTGACCCATAACAGGATCTGCGTACGCGCCCCGCCGCCAAAGACCTCCAGCATATAAGTGCCGGGTTCTTCAGGCATGAAGGAAAGCCGCGCCTTGCCGTCTCGAGCCGTGGACAGGTTGCTGCTGCTCACCGGTGTATAGACCGGCTCATACGTTGGTATGCCATAAACATCTTCCGGCGGCGGGTCTGTGCGCTCCCAGCGCACGCGCTTGAACTCAGCCTGCAGCGCCTTCGACGGGCTGGCGTTCGCCTCCCAATCGGCAGTGAACACATCGAAGCCGATCGCCGTCCCGCTCTGCCCCACCCACTGGTCTGGTTGCAGGCCGATGTAGAAATCTGCCGGGTGGACGGTTATCTCATCGCGGGCACTGACGGGGAATCCGCTCTCGTCTTGGACGGTCAGCTCAAGGGTCAGGGTTCGAGGCGCATCTGAATCGGGGATATCGGGAAATTCGAGGCTTAGCGTCCCATCCGGGTTTGTACTGGTTGTGCCGTCTTCGAGCGTCCGGCCAAAGTTACCAAACCTGGCCCAACTTGGGACCAGCCAATCGTTATTGATCACGCCGGTTTGATAACCGGGCAGATAGAAAAAGGTGGGACGCTCGTACAGATACCACTGGACGTTCACATCCCCGGCAGGCGATCCAAAATAATAGCGCGCTTCGGACTCAGCCCGGACCTGCTCGCCAGCCTCGGCCTGCTCTTCTCCAAAAGCGACGTTCAGCTCGATCTCCGGCTTGCGATATTCGGCCACGTTGAAAGATAGGTAGGCTTGCATTTCCTCGTTGTTGAGCGAGTAATAACCGGGCTCCGCTTCGGGGGAAAGCTGGTATTCACCGTGAAAGGTACCGTAAGGCGAGAGCAGGAGATCATAGGTTTGGAGCAGGCGCCCACTGGAATCACGCAACACCAGCGAAACGGACGAGAATTCGGGTAATTCATAGCGGCCATTGAAAGCCTGCCGCACCGCGCCGCGGAAGTAAACCGTCTGCCCCGGGCGATATATGGGACGATCCGTATACAGGTATATATCCGCTTCCGGCGGCCTGGGATTCAGGGGAATACCAAACTCCCACGGCGAAACCCCGCTGTTCCAGGAAGATTGCGCTGCCCCAAAATCGACCTGCCCCGGCTCGCTCAATACGACGGTGTAAATTTGACCGGGTTGGTCTTGTGCAGGGAGCTCTCCATGCCATAATCCCTGCTCATCTGTTTGGGCCTCAATGACTTCAACGCCATTATTGTCATAGATCGTGAAATCCGCTGAAACCGGTTCACTCGTGCGCAGATCGGTCGCCCAGAGCAGGGCATCAGTGGCGCCGATCTTGAACGTCAGGTTGAGGTTGCTGGATACAACCAGAAATTTGCGCTCGTTGGAACCTGTCTGTTCACTGGCTGGCTGGTCTAACTGCGGCGAGCCCACATTTACATAATAAAACCCTGTGTCGAGTTCCTCGCGCGGCCTCGCCAGCGACAAGTTAACCGGCTCACTCCGGCTGCGAGCCAGTCTATACGTTTGCGAATGTGTTACCGGATTTTGCGGCACATATGCTTGCAACGCTTCGTAGGCGGCGGGGCCGGTCAGCAGTTGAAAATCACTGAACGGGATGGGCGCAACCGACGCGTTCGCGCGCACGATATTGGTTGCGTTAGCCTGCAAAAACGGCTCGTCCGGCCGCACGAAATAGACGTTTCCCCAAAACGGGAGATCCAGGCTGGGTGTAGCGGCCGGGGTGCGAAAGTTTAGCTCAAATTCATTCCTCAAGGGCTGATCCCAGGCATCTACCAGTTCCGGCGAAATAGTCAGTGTGTATTCGCTCTCGGGCACGTAAAATCCGCTGACATTGAGGGTGGTGCCATTCAGGAAAATGCCCGGATTCGAAACTTCCGGACTCAGGATGACGTAGTCTTCGAGATTGTCCACAGGCTTGGGCGGCGCAGTGAAGGTAACCTGGACCGTGTCGTTTTCCGCCTTGGCGCCCCCTTCCTTAGGTTCGCTGCTCAGCACGCGAAAGTCATCGTATGTGGAATACTCGAATTGCTGTTCTAGCGCTATCGGCGTGCCGCTGGCTGCCGTGACTTCCTGGGTAATGATCAGCGTGTAAACCGAATCTCTATCCAGCAGTTCTTCCGGTTCGAAGGTCATCTCGGTCTGGTCATCGTTCCAGGTGACCTCACCCGCCACCGGAGCGCCTCCGCCCAGGAAGACGAAGCCGCCTTCCATGCTGGCAGGGTCCATCGGCTGGTTAAAGCTCAATTTGATAGTGGGGTCGAGCGCCAGAGTTTGCTCGTTGGAGGGCTCCACTGACACCAGCCTGGGCAAAGCCGTTTC
>JAABUE010000032.1 GCA_011389535.1 Anaerolineales bacterium | reverse complement strand
AAGCGAATTGTGCGCGCTGCTGGTCGGTGATGTGGACTTCAAGACCGGAAAGGTAACGGTCAAGGCTGGCGAGGCGGGCAAGGCAAAAGGAGGCAAGGGAAGGATTGTGTATCTTGGCAAATCGGCCCGCCGCTTCCTCTGGCGCTACCTGGCCGAGCGAGAGGATGGGGAAGATCTCGATGCCCCGCTTTTCATCGGCAAGTTCTACCGACCTATTAATCGAGATACGCTGCGCCAGTTGATCAAATCGCTGGGTGAAAAGGCTGGCGTAAAGAAGTGCCATCCTCACCGGTTCAGACATACCTTCGCAATCACGTATTTGCGCTCCGGAGGCGATATTTTCACCCTGAAATCGCTGCTCGGGCACAGTTCTCTCGAAATGGTGGAACACTACGCCCGGATCGCAGAAGTCGACATCGAGCAGGCGCATCGCAAAGCCAGCCCGGCGGACAACTGGAGGTTGTAGTTGATGGAGAATTTCGATAAACCAAACTGAAACCGGTGAGTGGCCTGAAACGCACAAATAAAATTGCGTATAGATAAAACCAAAATAAGCCAGCAGGACGTCAATCAGTAATCTCATCGTTTCACCAGCAGATCGGCCGCTATAGTGATGGCCCGGTGCAAGTTTTCCTTGTCTAGCTTTGCAAGGTATTCCTGCAATTCACCGTCCGGTTGCCGAACCGAATTACTGGAAATCTGGCCCAGCAGTTTTCCTCGTTCCAATTCCTCCAGGTGCACGTATGTGCCATCTGTAATGGCGATATTGGCATGCATCAAATTGCGTGACAAGGCATGGTACTGCGCCATCGTCTGGCAATGTTCAAGCCCATAAATAGCATAGCCATGTCTGTATTTGTGAGCAGACTTGTGAGCCAACGCAGCTTAATTACCGGCGCGGCCTACCATCGCAGAAAAAGCGTGAAATTGGCGTGCACAATTGCAGATCTAGCGGGGAGCGAGGAAATTCAATCCGCCCACTATCCACGCGATTGTTATTATCCATGCGATGCAAGATCAGACTGCTATTATTTCGTGTCTATTACCGCATTGGCTTTGATCACGTGCCGGTAGAAATGAGCGCTTTGTTTGAGGCTACGCCGCTGCGTCGGAAAGTCCACGTGGACGAGTCCAAAGCGCTGATTCACTCCCTCCGCCCATTCTAGATTGTCTAAAAGCGACCAGTAGAAATATCCGCGCACATCCACGCCATTGGACAAGACGCGATGCAACGCGAGCAAATGACGGGCGATATAATCCACGCGCTGAGGATCATACACCTCCCCATCCAGCGCGATCCAATCGTTGTTTGCCAGCCCATTTTCGGTGATGAAAATTGGGCAACGATAACGCTCCCATAAAAAGCGAGGTCCCCAATACAACACGTCCGGCGTGACCGGCCATGAAAATGCCGTCAGGGGATGACCCACCGGAAAGGGAACGGTCTCCGGCTGGTGGTCCGCGCCGAGGCGCACGAAATGCCCCTGATAAAGATTAAGGCCGAAGAAATCCACGGGCTGGCTGATGATATCAAAATCACGTGCGCCAATCGAAGGCATGAAATCATGATTAAGTTCCGAACCCTCGGCAGGATACTGCTTGAAGAAGATCGGATCGGTAAACCAGGTAAATCTCCAAAGGTTGCGGTCGCTTACATGGAAGGTGCTTTGCCGTGCCGCTTCGACATCCTCAACCGATTCACTGGCCGGCAGCCCGACCATCCCGGTAAACGCGAAGCCGATTTGGACCGGCTTCTTTGCAGCGGCGCGGAGGGCTTGCACACCCTTGCCGTGCGCAAGCAAAACGTGGTGAGCAATGCGCAGGACTCCGCCCCAATCGAGTTTTTCGCCGGGCGCGTGCGTTCCATTCACATACCCTGCCTCGATAAAGACTTGTGGCTCGTTGATGGTCATCCAGTAACTGACACGGTCGGATAACCTGTCTGCCATGAGTGTCGCAAACTCGGCAAACCAGCCCGGACTTTGAGGATTGAGCCAGCCGCCCCGGCAGTGCAATTCATAAGGCAGATCCCAATGATAGAGCGTGATATACGGCGTGATGCCAGCTGCCAAAAGTTCATCTACCAGGAGATCGTAGAAATCCAATCCTTTCGGGTTTGGCATGCCGGTCCCCTGAGGCAGCACGCGTGACCACGAAATGGACAGGCGGTAGGCGTGCAAGCCAATCGCCTTCATCAGTCCGACATCTTCTTTATAGCGGTGGTAGTGATCACAAGCCACATCACCCGATTCACGATATCGGATCGCTGATGGTTTACGGCAAAAGACATCCCAGATCGAGGCGCCTTTGCCGTCCTCGTTCCAAGCGCCTTCGATCTGATAAGCCGCCGAAGCCGCGCCCCAGACAAAATTTTCAGGAAATTTTTTGTTTGACATTTTTATTCGAGCCTGAGGACCACTTGATGGACTGGGCGTGTGGGAAGCGGCAGCGTATCGCCATCCACAGGATTCCCATCAAGGGTGAGGCGCAGCTTGGTCCCGGAAAGATCACGGTATTCGATCTCGTATAGACTCCCACGGAAATAGCGCTTCACCCGGCAGGATTTCCAATCAGGGGGTAGGCAGGGTGCGATGCACAGGCCATCGACCGTTGGTTGCAGACCAAATAACCCATCCAGTGTGACGCGTAGTAACCATTGCGCTGAGCCGCTGTACCAGGTCCAGGCACCTCGACCAAAACTTGGCGAGTCTGGCCCATCGATATTGCCAGGTGTGACATAAGGTTCGCCCTGATACAGTTCCGGCTCAAGTCCGCGCAGAGGCGGACAAATTCGCCGATAGATGTCATATGCTTTTTCACGTAATCCAAGTCGACAGGCGGCCAGCAAAGCCCACGTCGCGGCATGCGTGTAAACGCCTCCATTTTCACGGACACCTGGTGCATAGCGCGAGAGATACCCGATCGCGCTGTCAGGCGTGTGATAGGCGGGATATAACAACAAAGGACCATAATCCTTGAGCAGCCATTTCTCGAGGGACCCCCAAACCTGCGTGGCGCGCTCGTTCGTAGCAGTGTTTGAAAGGATCGCCCAGGTTTGAGCATTGAGGAAAATCCTGCCCTCGGTATTGAGATGACTGCCAAGCAATTCGCCCTGATCATTCGTCGCGCGCCAGTACCATTCTCCGTCCCAAGCCACCTCGTTGATTGCCTCGTGTAAAGCAGCGGCACTCTTGCGATAACGCTGGGAGAGGGAACGCTCTCCACGGCGTTCGGCATAGTTGGCAAAATCGGTCAGCAAGCCGAAGAGGAAATGTCCAAGCCATGCGCTTTCACCTTTGCCCTGCACACCCACCGCGTTCAAGCCATCATTCCAATCCCCTCCGCCAATGAGAGGTAATCCGCGTGGGCCGAAACTATCCAATGCCAGGTTTAGGGCGCGCAGGCAGTGTTCCCAAAGACTGTGAGGTGCAGGGTCATCTACAAAAGGCTCTGTCAGATCAAGTGCTGAGAAGTCGGCGGTCTCTTCAAGATAGCAAGCCATGACATAACACAGCCACAATCGGTTGTCACTGATCTTGGTGCGGACACCGCTCTCTATTTCTTTCTCTCCTCCCAAAGCCGGCAGAGGGTGCCACCAATGATGAACCCCTCCATCTACAAACTGGTGGCGCGCGTGCAAACGGATCTGAGCCAGTGTCAGTTCCGGTTGACCAAGCAGGAGAAAGATCAGGCTATCCTGCAACTGGTCACGGAAGCCGAACGCGCCGCCGGTTTGATAATAAGCGCTGCGCCCCCAAAGCCGACAGGAGATGACCTGGTAGATCAACCAGTTGTTGGTCATCAGATTGAGGGCGGGATCGGGCGACTCCACATGCAGGCGCGACGTGCGTTCCTGCCAATCGGCATGCGTTTGCGCGAGGGCAGCTTCTGCAACCGGTGGTTGCGTGAATCGTTTCGCCAAGTCTATTGCCTGGGCGCGATCATCCGCCGCACCCAACACGAAGACGGCCGTCTCTTCGGCGGCAGGGGCGAGATCGAGGGTGATTTGCAGGCTGGCGATGGCGTCGCCCCAACGACCAGTAATCCCCTGCAAACCAGCGTCTCTTAATGCCTGCGGATTGACCGGAGAACCGTACTGGCCGAGAAATGCCTGTTTATCTGTTTCAAAGCCAGCAATCTCATGTGAAGCGGAATGAAACGCCACGTAGGGCCAATTAATATTCCAATGCGAGTTTTCAAGGATGGGTGGCTCCCAATTGCACTTTGTTGCTAGCACTACATTCCCCTCACGCTCGAAGGAAGTCTCGATGAAGGTCTTATGAAATTCACGATGCCAGTCGGGGGCTGCACCGAGCAGCCATTCCAGGTAGCTGAACAGACTCAGGCGGCGAGGTTTCGTCCCAAGATTACGCAACGTGACCAGCCAGATTTCCAACGGCGCGTCCGGCGCGACTGATAGCCTCCAGCGCGCTTCAATCCCGGCACGGCGGCTGGTGAACTCGGTGGAGCCCTGTCTGTGACGGCATTCAAAGTGTTCATAATCAGGCTGAGTGGGTTGCCAAGCCAGCGACCAGAACTCTCCGCCCTCCTCGTCCCGCAGGTAAAGGAAACGTCCATCAGCATCGCGTACGAGATCTTGATTCCAGCGTGTGATGCGATTCAGACCGGCGTGGGATCGCCAGGAGTAGCCCCCGCCGGCCTGTGAGACGACAAACCCGTAATCCCCGTTGGAGATCACATTGACCCACGGCTTTGGAGTATCCGGGCGGGTGATCACGTATTCGCGTCCATCTTCCGTGAAGTGGCCGTACTCGGATTTGAAGGAACCATTTGAACTCATCATGAACCTCAATACAAAGATTTCTTGAAAAGTGCGAACGCAGACCCTATAGGTCTATTCTGCAGAGCGAGACCTGAAATATACAGGAGTCCTACACCTGAAACACATTCTTGATTGCCAAGGAGACCCATAGGGTCTTAGAACAATACTATGAAAAAGAATATACAGAATCTAAGAGTGAACCTGCCAAACCCTGACGGGTCTGGCAGGTTATTGTTGCTCTCAAAGGGGTTAGTCTCCGGCCGTGAATTGCTCCATCTCTATAATAGGTGCAAGCACGTTTTGAACTTCACCATGAGTGAAATAGTGCTGGAGACGGTCGTTGCGCAGAGCATTACCGATGGAAGCCATGATCATGCCCTGATCCAGGGCGAGGTAGTATTCGGAGACATCGCCGTTGCTGACGTTGACCGCATCGAAAAAGCCACCCCAGGAATAGGACTCGAAATCCCGTTGCAAGTTGGCCAGGTTCTCCAGGGCTTCATCTGGCGCGAATTCGAGCGCCAGGAAGGAGGCGTGTGGGGTCACCACTCCCTGTCCGTATTGTTCCGGCAGAGGTTGCGGCTCGCGTCCCGGGCAGTAGCCTACTCCAGAGGGATCGGCAAAGCCGTAGTCCACCGTTGTCCGTTCCAGGTCGGAGGTGTAGCCGGCGGGATCCATGCCGAGTGGATCTACGCCGAATTCCCGGTAACCGCCCTCCGGATTATTCGAAGGCGAGAAGCCCCAGTAGTCGTATTCCGCCTCCTCCAATCCGTGTTCGATCTGTGCCCGCACATAGAGTGGATGGTTGATGGCCCAGCTCTCTCGTCCCCACTCTTCTTCCGGAACGACGAGTGCCGGCATCAAAGCCTCAAACATGCTGCCGCCCCAGCTTGGAACGATATCCATGCCGCGGTAGGTGTAATGACCTTCGTAAACTTCAATGCCCAAGTAGGTGTGCGTTTCACCTTGAGGAGCCATCTCGTGCCAGCCCCAGTCGCACGTGGCAGGGAAGGTGCGCCACATGGCGAAGTAGTGCTCGGGTGGGATTTGGCCCATGGCAATGCCGATATAGCTGGCGATGCGTGGTTCGGTATTGAAAGTCCCGTAGTGGTGGCCGGTGTAAGCCACCTGCTCGCCCATATTGCAGTAGTCGCCGATTGGCCAGCCTCCAGGCGGGGCTTCTCCTACTCTCCAGAACCCGCCGCGCAGCAGGCCTGCGCCGAAGTCCGGGCCACGGGCATTCGGATCGTAATAACAGCCAAAGTCCATGCCGTCCACGATTGCCTGCGCCCGGTCGCGCGACTGCGGGACGGCGTTGGTGATCATGATCAGGGCGGAAGCCAGCCAACCATTATCCACGCTCGACAGGAACGGGTAGACTGGATCACCGGTGGGGGGCCAACTAGTCAACTTGGCGCCAGTCGCCGGGTCGTACCAGTTGTAGAACTGGCCGCTGGGTGTGTGGCGCTCCATAGTGGCCAATGTATCAAGCGCCTTTCCAATCCGGTCGCGCGCCTCCCGAGGCTTAATGATTTGAAGATCACGCGCGGCCAGCGTGCTCCAGATGTACATGCCAATGTTGGTGGGTGAGGTGTAGCCGGCCCGGACGCCCTCGGCGCTGACGTTGTCGGCGGGCAATCCGGTGACCGGATCCACCATCGCAACGAATGATTGCCAGGTGTCTATTGCATATTGCTTCAGGACGCGCCGTTCGTTCGGGCTCAGCCTAGGTGAACCTGCCTGCACTGGAAGGGCCATAGCTAAGAGAAGAAATGCAGCGAGGAAAGCAGTAAAGGTGGTCTTCGCGGTTCTACGCATAAGTAACTCCTTTCGAAAATGAGTAAACGGCTTCCAAAATCACACAACCTGATGGTGGTATTTTTCTTGCTCGCGCCTCCTTTCCTTTACTCTGACTAACAGAGAAAATTCAAAATCCTCAACGAAGGGGCACACACCTGCCCTAGCGGGCGGTGCCAGGGTTTTTGACAAAAGTCCTGGTTTACGTTCCTTCCAGCCTTTCCAGGTGTGCCTGTGCCTTTTCGATCAAGTCCGGCCGGTTGGGGAACAGTTCCAGGACGGATTCGTAGATGTCTTGAGCAGAGCGCAGGTCGCCTTCCTGTTCATACAGCTCACCCAATCGCAGGTAAATCTCGCCGAAGTAGGGGGCAGGCCGTCCGGTATTGGCACGGATGTACTCCTCTGCCATCTCAATCGTGAGGCGCTGGTTGACGATCTCCTGGGTGCGCTGGCTGGCCCGTTCCAGCTCAGGAGGCGCGGGCCAGGAATAGGAACTAGACCAGATCTTCTCCACGTTCAGGTAGCCGCCCTGTTTGACATACTTGTTTATCTGCGGGTCAAATCGTTGAGCTCCCACCAGGGACTCGAAGTATTCCCCCTGGTCATAAGCGGCGTCGGCGTCCTGAATAAAGCGTGCACTCAAACGAGAGGCATTGAACCAGGCTAACCCGTAGCTAAGGGCAAGGAACAATCCGGCCAGTAATGCAACCAGAAGCGCTCGCCTAAGAAAGCCCGGCCGGACAGCCGCTGCAGCTTCTGGCTGAGCCGCGGGTGATACAGAGGGAGGTTGAATGGGGGCGGCCATGGCTTACTTCAGGGTAACATTGGCGAAGGCGCGCATGAACTGATCCTGGAGGAAGAAATAGACCAGGATGAGCGGTACGGTGATGAGCGTTGTCGCCGCCCAAATTTCCTGGGCGTTTTCTCCGGGAATCGATGTCTTGAACTGGTAGAGTCCAAGCTGGACCGTATATGTTTCTGGCTGGTTGAGGTAGAGCAAGGGGCCGAGGAAGTCGTTCCAACTGCCAATGAAGTTGAGGATGGCGACTGTGGCCAACGCAGGGCGAGAGAGCGGCAGTATCACGCGCCAAAACAGCAGCAGTTCGTTGGCTCCATCCAGTCGGGCTGCCTCCAGGATCTCATCCGGAATGCTCACCATAAACTGGCGGATCAGGAAGATGTTGTACACCGAAACAGCCGAGGGAATGATCAGGGCATGGAACTGCCCCACCCATCCCAGGCGATAGATCATCACATAGGTGGGGATCAGGAACAACACCCCGGGAATCATCATCGTCGTCAGCATGAAGCCGAACAACTGGTCTCGTCCGGGGAAGGGGATCTTGGCGACGGCGTAAGCGGCCAAGGCGCTGAGAAAAGTGTTCAACAGGGTAATCGAGACCGCCAGGATCAGCGAGTTGCGAAAAAGCAAAAGCATGTTCAGCCGCTCGAAAACCCCCTGATAGCCCGAGAAGGTGATCTGGCGCGGCAGACTGGTGGGGGAATGGAGGATTTCTGGCCCCGTTTTCACAGAGTTCATCAACATGTAGAAGAAGGGGTAAAAGACCACGATCCCGCCGATGATCAACAGGGCGTAAATAAGGACCATCGACCACGTGAAGCGTCTGGATGGGAGCATCTCGCAATCTCCTTTCTCTTAAATTACCTTGCCTCGCGCGGGAAGAACTTGAACTGGATCACCGTCAGGAGTGCGATGATCAGCGCCAGCAGGAGGCCGAGGGTCGAGGCGTAACCGATGTTCGAGCGGTCAAAGGCCTGGGCATACAGGTACAGCACAGGGGTAAGGGCCTGGTTATAGATCCCGCCGTACACGTCGTAGCCTATGGTGAACACCTCGGCGAACATCTGTAGTCCGAAGATCAGATCAACCACCAGCAGGAAGAAGAACTGCGGCTGTAGCTGCGGGACCGTAATGTAGCGGAACTGCTCCCAACCGCTGGCGCCATCGATGGCGGCGGCCTCATAAAGCTGCGGGTCGATGGTATACAGCCCGGCCAGCAGAATCACCGTGCTAATGCCAAACCACTTCCAGGTGTTGATGATGGCGATCACCGGCATTGGCAGCCAGCGGTCGAACTTCCAGAACACGGGCGCATCCAACGGGCCGTAGCGCACCAACAGGGTCTGGACCGGCCCGTTTGGACCCGTAACGAACTCGCCGATCGTCATCAACACGACGATCGAGACGACGACCGGCATAAAGTAGATCGTGCGGAAGAGACGGCTAAAATAAGTGGCCTTAAACAAGAGCACGGCGGATATCAGACCCAGCCCGTTCTTGAGTAGGATGAAGATGCCCTGGTTGTAGAGGATATTGAACAGACTCTTCCAGAAGAGCGGGTCGAGGAGTCCCTGGATCCAATTTCCGATCCCGACAAAGACGTAATCCTCCGGCCGGACGAAGGAATAGGTGAAGTACGTAAGGTAGAAGGAAAGCAGCAATGGGTAAAGGCCGAATGCAAGATAAAGCAGGAGCCACGGGGTGACGAAAACATAGCCCCATGCATAGCGCCAGATGCGCTGCCCTAACCTTTTCATGGGTTTCGTCTGTAGGGTTGGTTGAAAAACCTCAGGGGTTTTTTTGCCATCCTCTATCTCCTCTGACTTTCGTAAGTCACAGTTAATCCCGGCCGCTACATCGAAGTCTCAAAGTTGTAGGTCGGGATGATTCCCGACCTACAATCTCTCATCCTACTGGATCTTCCCCCGAGCTCGCGTTATCGCCTCCTCGACGCCCTGCTCTGGGGTCATGCTTTTTTCGACCGCCACGAGTTGGTACACGCCCAGGATCTCATTGGCTACATCATCGGCAGCGCCGATCTGTTCGGGGAGGACCGCGTTCTCAAGCGCCTCCACAAAGGGCTGGCGCGCCGGATCCTGGAAGTAGGCATCATCTTTCAGGGCAGTGACCACGGGCAGATACCCCAATTCCTGGATAAATGTCAGGTTGTTTTCGTCTTGCATCATGAACTTAATGAAATCCCAGGCCCGGTTCTGGCGCTCGGGAGTTGTCTGTAACATCATCAAGGCACGGCCGCCATAGGTGGTGTAGGAAGTATCGCCTTCGTTCGGGACAGGAACTGGGGCAATCCCCACGTCCTCGCCAATGACCATAGGCTCTCCGGCCGCCTCGCGTAGGTTAGGTTCCCAGGAATAGCCATATTGCGGCCACATGCCGATGGAGCGGCTGAAGAAGTTCTTCTCCATGGTCGGGGGCGCAAACGCCTGGGCGCTGGCATTGAACTCGAAGAACTGCTGCATCTGGCACTCGGGTTGCTCAAAGACGATGTCGGTCCCCAGACGGTTGAGCAGCTGGCATTGGGACTGGTTGGCGTTCAGATACATCGGCTGCAGCATATTCCAGTACCAACCGCCCCAAGCCAGGGCATCGTTCCAGAAGACCGTGCCGTAGACCTTGCTGCCGTCCTCGCGGGCGGGCAGGGCTTGGATTTTCTCGGCGGCATCCAGGAATTCCTGCCAGGTAGTGGGCGGGGCTTCGGGGTCGAGCCCGGCCTCTTCGAAGAGCTGCTTGTTGTAGATCATCATGGTGACGTCAGCGCCGGCGGGGATGTAGTAATTGTGCCCATAGAGCTCCTGGACGGTGGCTGACTCGAGGCGGGTGACCAGTTCCTGGTAACCCGGCATGTCCTCCAACGGGAGGACGGCTTCGGTGTTTGCCAGGCGGCCGATCTGGGAGCCGAAAGATGCCACGATCACGTCGGGCTGGTTGCCGGCAGCGATCAGCGCGTCGAACGCGCCACCCTCTGGCTCCTCTTCGATGTTAATGGTGACGCCGGGATTGGCCTGCTTATAGGCGTCGGCGAGCTTGGTCATCGTATCATTCATGGCCCCTCGGACAACGGCTACGCGGATTGAATCGGCCATCTCGCCGCCCTCTGCGGCCGGCTCGGTGGCTACTGGTTCCGTAGCGGCGGGCTCAGTAGCTGGAGCCTCCGTCAACCCGGGCGTTGCCTCAATCGCTCCAGGGGTTTCGGTTGCCGGCGCGCACGCGCTGGCCAACATGCTGAGCACCACCAGGCTTGCGACCATATAAAACCATCTTGCGTTTTTCATGTTCTCCTCCGAAACAGGACTGAAAGTTGGTCAAATTTATGTAAACATTGTTTAGGTCTGGCTTCTCGTTACAGGTTAGTTTGTGTAAGCCCTTACATAGACAGCAAGAAAAATAATCTTTTTGGTAAAGGTTATGTCATATTCACCTCTTCGAGGTCTATTTAATTATTGGAGGTAGACGGGACCGGACAGCCACAGGATTGTCGTACCACAAGCTTGGTATCCATCACCTCGTGGTGAGGCAGCCCATTGGAGTTTTGCAGTCGATTAAACAGTAATGTCACCGCCGCTTCGCCCAGCAACTGCATTGGCTGGCGTACTGTGGTCAAAGAGGGGTGGGTTAATGCTGACATCTGGATATCATCGAAACCAATCACTGCCAGATCCTCTGGAACCCTTAAGCTCTTCTTCTGTGCAGCATCAATTGCTCCTATTGCCATTTCATCGTTCGCTGCAAGTATGGCCATAGGCCCGGATTTACTTTCCAGTAGCTTATGAATGGCAAGCTGGCCTCCTTCGTATTCGAAATTACCCGGAACAACCCAATTTTGTGGTAATGATATCCCGGCATCGATGAGGGCCTTTTTATAGCCCTGAAGCCGACCTTTGTTGTCTGGAGAGTTCTCAGGTCCTGTGATAATCGCTATTCGCTGGTGACCATGCCCAAGCAAGTGAGCTGCAGCTTTATACGCGCCCGCTTCGTTGTCTACGGAGATCGTGCTGCATTGGAGCTGACCATTCGAATGGCCCAGGAGAACGAATGGAACACCCTGTCTCTCCAATGACCAGAGACTTTCTTCGTCAACGCTGCGCGCCATGATGATGAGACCATCCACCTTGCTGGAAAGCGTCCGCAGATAGCGCCCACTACTTTCCTTGCCATGAGTACCATAGATCAGAACATTGTGATTGTGGCGCCCGGCCTCCTGCTCAACACCACGGATCATGGTGGAATAGAACGGCCCAGATATGTCTGGAAAGAAAGCGCGATCGTCTCGGTCTTCATGTACGCCAGTCGACGCGCCGAGGGATTCGGCTCGATATTCAAGTCCTCAATGGCCTGCATCACACGCTGGCGGGTACCTGGCGAGACTTTACGATTACCCGCAAGAGTGCGAGAGACGGTGGCAATAGAAACCCCAGCGTGTTTAGCGAAGGTGTACACTGTAGTTTTCTTTTTATTCACGGTTCAGTAATGTAAAGCTTACATTATTATCGCGCTTTCGAATTCACTTGTCAAGTAGCCGCGTAGGGCAATCGCATCTAAATTCGACGCTCTGGGCGCTTTTCAAGCAAAATTGATCATATCGCGGTAAAAAACCCTCACCCTGCCCTCTACCCTTTCGGGCACATGTCCCACCGGGAGAGGGGGAAGGCGTCCTGACAAAAGGCTCCATTATCGGGGTGAGGGAAAGGTGTCTGATACAGGATGGATGGCTTTGGAAGACTTTTATGCGGGAAAAACAAGCTTCTAACGGCAGTTTGAGCATAAATTAGATGCGATTGCCCTGCAATGAACACCGAGTCTGAGACAAAGTAAATTCATTCGTGATACAATTTAGAATATTAGTGCTTAACAGGTTAAAAATCGTTCGTTGATTGACTAACCTAATCTCTCAAGGCTCTTTTGAACCGAAGACCGTCGGGCTACCCCAAAATCGGTGACCTGGAGGTCGTAAGTCGGCGGACGGAGATTGACGCTCATAACCCGGAGGTCGCAGGTTCGAGTCCTGCCCCCGCTACTAAACATGAATCGCCAGGCTATGCTAAACAGGCAAGCCCGGCGGTTTTTGATTCTGAGAGCCTCCCAACTAATTTGCGATTTTATCCAGTGGACATTTGCAGGCAATACCCACCCCGCGTGTCTCAGCCCAGCAATTATTGGACGCAATACAACGTGATTTTTCCGTGGTTCCTGCGCGAATCATGTTGGGGAGACCAGGTTCGCTGATCAAAGGCCGGCTCAGGGAAATAAAGTCAGCTTCTCCACTGGTCAACACATATTCCATAACTTCTCGTGAGCGAAAACCACCCACAAGGGCGATGGGCAGACTGGTTGACTGCCGTGCCTTCCGGGCAAACGACAGGAAGTAGGCTTCGTCTTCAGGCCTGCGTATACCCTTGCGTACATTGGTGATATTCTTACCTCCAATGCCGCCACTGATCTCGACGCCGTCCAGGCCCAGGTCTGCCATGCGCGCCACAATCTCTGCGCCGCTTTCCAGATCCAGGCCTCTCTCGACGCCATCGACCATCCCAAACTTGATGAAAAGCGGATATTCTCGCCCAACCTGCAGGCGTACGGCCCGCACCACTTCCCTTAGAAATCGCAGACGGTTCTCAAAATTCCCTCCCCATTCATCTGTGCGCCGGTTGATAGCCGGGGAAAGGAACTGATTGATCAGATATCCATGCGCGCCATGCAATTGAATTGCATCAAAACCAGCTTCTCTGGCACGTCGGGCAGCCTGAGCATAGGCCTCGATCAGGAGGTGAATTTCACCCCGGTTTATCTCACGTGCGGAACGCCGCGCGGTGGCAGCATCAACCGCAGACGGTGCAATGGCATCTTCAACACAGTCTTTGGCACATTGCATCCCGCCGTGGTTGATCTGCACAGCGATTTTGACACCGCGCATATGGGCTGCTTCGACCAGTTGTGCTAACCCCGGGATGAGCGTATCGCTGTGGATGCCGGTCATTTCTGGATGACATTTGCCGGATAGGTGCACAAACATGTGACCGGTGATAATCAACCCAACGCCGCCTGCGGCCAGATTACGGTACATCTCCTCTAATTGGGCGCGAGGATAACCCTCTTCATCAGCCATGCATTCGGCTGTGGCTGATCGCAGCATGCGATTTGGAAGGTCAAGCTTCCCGATCTTGGCGGGTGTGAATAATATGCTCACTTATGTTTCCTGGTTAAAAGCAATTGTGCATGGCGAAAACTATCTCAGGCTAATCTCCCAAATTCATCTGGGTGCTGGAATGGGATTTGTGCCCACTGCGTGCAGAGTAGATTGTAACCGCTCCAATCGTAAAAAATACGGATGGCGTTTCAAGCAGCCTGATTGCTTTGTTACCCAGCTCTTCGCAAATACGCTCCTGTTTCTGACTTCGTGGAAGGCGGTTAAAGGATGACCTGCCGCTGTTCCTTATACCACTTTCTAAGGCTAGGTCAACCGGTTAAATCTGAGCAGGTTGTACGTAGATCGAGGCGGGGCCAGACTGTACCCCAATCATCTTACCGCAACGGCAAATTTCCGGCATAGCCGGTAAGTTCAATATATCCGTTCCCGCGGGCGGGGGCGCCGTTACAGATACCTTCAAAACGCACAGCCCCCTCCCAATACGTGACTGCCGGGAAGTTAACTTCCTGGTCTGCCATCCAGGGATAGGCTTCCAACACACAAGCGGGTTCTCTCAGCCGGATTTCCCAGGCGGCAGGATACACGCCTTGCGTATGCGGACTACGCCACTCGTCTAGAACGGTGATCAGGAAATCGGCTTTTTGCATAGGCTGGATGTTTTCATCCGTATTGATAAATGTCCCGCTGGATGAGGCCGACGTTCCTCCATCACGCTCGCGCAGTTGGAAAAGCATCAGCGCCGGACCGTCTTCAAATTGCAGCGAAAACCAGTCCCAGCCAATTTGATTCTCGTCCAGCACGCCGGTACTGAATTCGTGGTCTTTCCATGCCAGCCCGCTGACCGGGTAACGGACGCCATCCACCTGAACAAAACCATCGGCGCGAAGGCGCGGCTGGCTGTAGTAATAAGAAGCATTGCTGACATTTTTGCCTTTGCGGCTGTAGCCATTTTCACCATGCAAGACGATTCCCATTTCATCGGTCAGGGTTAGCTCAAGGGAAATTTCCGCTTGCGCGGCTTGCAGGCGATAAACACCGGGAGCACGCTCAGTGATATTCCAATCCTCGAGCCAGACGCGGTACGGGTCAGCCTGCGCGCCGGCAAGCCCCCCCGGCCCGTCCCAAGCCGGCCGTCCGCCCCGGGAGGGCGTCGGCCCGAGACGGGGGGCGGGCGGGCCGGGACGGGAATAGCGCTCGAAGGCGTAAAACTGCTCACTCGCAATGTCGCTGACCGCAAAATGGGCAAAGTACAGGCTGCGGTCGTACCACTGCGAATCGGACGGGAGTTCAACTGTCGGCGGCAGCAATCCCACGCGGAAAACTGTCAACTCGAAGCCAAAGTGTCTCCCCTCAAGCGTTTGCAGGTTGCCGGTGTAATACCACCATTCGGTGCGAAAATCTGGATGGGCGCCAAAGTCCTCCGGGAAGGTTAGCGGGCGTGATCCATCCGCCACGACAAAGCCGGGTGGAATATCCTCGATGATGCTCGCGACATCTGGCACCTGCACTTCAGCCGATGGAACGGATGTCGGAGAGCACGAAACCAGAAAAAACATAAGGGAAACGAGCGAAATTGGGAACAAGCGGGAAGGAGAAAAGGTCATTTCCGCATTATACGTCAAGGGACATGTCCGCTTCGGCGTGCGCAGGAGAAATCTGTGAAACGCATACAGTCCAAAATGATATTCTTCTAATACATGCAGAATACAATTACAACCATGAGTTCTTTTCTCCGTTTCCATGACCTGACCAAATCCTATTACGAAGGTGATGTACGCCGTGTGGTCTTGCAAAACGCGCATGCCGAATTCCAACCTGGCGAGATAACCGCCATTTTGGGCAAGAGCGGCAGCGGCAAAAGTACCCTTCTCAACCTGATCAGCGGCATTGACGTGCCTGACAGCGGGCAAATTTGGGTGGATGGTCAAGACCTGACCGCCCTTTCTGAACGCGATCTCACTCTTTTTCGGCGCACCCGAATCGGCTTTATTTTCCAGTTCTTCAATCTGATTCCCACACTGACCGTTGGCGAAAATGTCCTCTTGCCGCTGGAACTCAATCGCGTCCCGCGCTCGAAGGCCCGCAGAAAAGCGCAGGACCTGCTCAAAACTGTCGGCCTGCTGGACCGTTGGGAAACCTTCCCCGAAAAACTATCTGGCGGTGAGCAACAGCGCGTTGCGCTGGCGCGCGCCCTGGTGCATGACCCGCTCCTGATCCTGGCAGATGAGCCCACTGGAAATTTAGACGAAGAAAACGGGGCGCAGGTGATATCTCTTCTCGCGCGCCTGACTCGCGAACAGGGCCGTACCCTGTTGTTGGTCACACACAGCAGGGAAACCGCCTCGTACGCGGACCGTGTATTGCGACTTTCGCACGGCCAGCTTGTTCCGGAGCGTTGAACATGCTCTCCCTGCGAACCTTGCTTCGGCATCCCATCCAATTTGCAATCATGACACTTGGCATCGCCCTGGGTGTGGCAGTCATGGTCAGCATCGATCTTGCCAACGCCAGCGCAGCCCGCGCCTTCGACCTGAGCACCAGCGCTGTGACCGGCCGCGCCACCCATTCGATCGTTGCCAGCGCCCAGGGCGTGGACGAATCCGTTTACGTCCGCCTGCGCACCGACCCGCAGTGGCGAGGAAAGTTTGAGAGCTCGCCTCTGGTCATTACATACGCCGTCAGCCCTCAATTAGGCGAGGTGCCTTTTACCTTGCTCGGCATCGATCCGTTTGCCGAAGCGCCTTTTCGCACTTACCTGGGCGCACAGCAGCAGACGCGCCTGGAGATTATCGCCCCGCTGTTGACGGTTCCCGGAGCGCTTCTGCTCTCCGCTCCAACCGCCGCACGCTACGGGCTGCAACCCTGTTCACCTGCCGCGCTGGATGATTCGTGCCGGCTGACACTCTCCATCAACGGCGTAACGCGGCAGGCCTACCTGACCGGTTTGCTCGAGCCCTCCGATGATTTCTCCCGTCGCGCTTTGGACACCCTGATTCTGACTGACATCGCCACCGCCCAAAGCCTGAGCGGCACAGGCGGCGAGCTTACTCAAATTGACCTGATCCTGCCCGACGATTTTGACTCAGCAGCGCTCTCGGCGGTGCTCCCAGCTGGCACGCTGCTCGTCAGCTCAGAAAGGCGCAACAGCCAGGTAGCCGGTATGATCGCCGCTTTCCAATTCAATCTGACCGCGCTCAGCCTGTTGGCGCTCCTCGTGGGTATTTTTCTCATTTATAACGCCATGACCTTTTCAGTCATCCAGCGACGGTCCCTGTTTGGAACCTTGCGAAGCATCGGATACACGCGCGAACAGGTCTTTGGTATGGTGCTGGGCGAAGCCGCGATCATCGGTGTGCTGGGAGCCGGGCTGGGTCTGGGTCTGGGCGTTCTTCTCGGCCAGGGGGCAGTCCAAATGGTTACCCAAACCATCAATGATCTTTTTTTTGTCGTCAGTGTACGTGGAATCCAAACTCCCGCTTCCAGCCTGCTCAAAGGCGGACTGGCTGGTTTTTTTGCCAGTGTGCTGGCTGCTGCCCCGCCTGCCTGGGAAGCTGCTTCCGCCGCACCGCGTCTGGCGCTCTCCCGTGCCGGGCTGGAGACCAAAGCCCAATCGGCGGTCAGCATGGCTGCGGTCCTGGGCTTTTTTGCCGCGCTCATCGGCGCTCTCATTCTCGCGATTCCCACACGCAGCCTGGTTATCAGTTTCAGTGGCACATTCGCTGTGATCATGGGGCTGGCGATGCTCACCCCACTGGTAACAGTTGCACTCATGCGGCTGCTGACTGAACCGTTCGGTAAACTATTTGGCTTACTTGGCCGCCTTGCCCCGCGCAATGTCATCCGCTCACAAAGCCGGACTGCTGTAGCTGTCGCAGCACTCATGATCGCTGTCTCGGTCACGATTGGCGTGCAGGTAATGATTGGCAGTTTCCGCACAACGGTTACGATCTGGCTTGAACAGACCATGCGTGGTGATATATACATTGCCGCGCAGGGTTTGAGCGCAACGCGCTCTAATACACCGCTCGACCCTGAGGTCATTGCCCTTGCACAGGCTCACCCCCTCTCGGAGTCCAGCATCGAAATGCGCGGTGTCATGGTTGAGTCAGAACACGGCCCGGTGGAACTCGTCGCCGTCAGCCCAGAGCGGCCGATGGATGCCCGGCTGTTTATCGAGGTGCAAGATAATCCGCGACAAGCCTGGCAAATGGTAAGGGATGGAGCCATTCTACTCTCAGAGCCGCTCGCAAACCGGCTGGGGATTTCCGCCCCCGGTGGGTCGCTCGCCCTGCTCACCCCACAGGGCTGGCAGTCGTTTCCTATTGCGGGGATCTACACAGATTACGCATCTGCGCGGGGAACGATTCGCATGAGCCTGGACGTCTATCGCCAGCTGTGGAATGATGACCGCTTGAACGGCCTGGCGCTTATCCTGGCCCCAGGCGCCGATATAGATGCCGTCACTGCAGACCTGCGTGTCCGGTTGACAGATTTTCCCCAAACCCAGGTCAACCCGAGCGGCGCGCTGCGCGAGAGCGCGCTGGTAGTGTTCGAGCGCACATTTGCGATCACCACTGCCATGCAATTGGTCACAACGCTGGTAGCGTTTATTGGCATATTGAGTTCCCTGCTTGCCTTGCAACTGGAAAAAGCACGTGAAATGGGCATCCTGCGCGCCCTGGGGCTGACCGTCGCCGAAATGCGCCTCCTGACCTTTTGGGAGACGGGATTGTTGGGCGCTTCTGCCGGGTTATTGGCCCTCCCGACTGGTTATGTTCTGGCCTGGATCATGATCTTCGTCATCAACCAGCGCTCCTTTGGCTGGACATTACAAATGCAAGCCGACCCAGCGCTTTTTGTGCAGGCGCTCCTGCTGGCAATTGGCGCTGCTCTGCTTGCCGCACTCTACCCCGCCTGGCGATTAAGCCGTATGCAAGCCGCTGAAGCCCTGCGCGGCGAATAGATTTCTTATGAAATGGGGCGACCAATAGTATCAGCCAAAGACAAGCAGCCGGAATGGCAAAGTTGACTGCGCCGAGAGTAAAGGCCGAGCCGAAGCCAGGGAATGAATTTGAATAACTTCCGACCAGAATAAAACACTTGAGGGGAAAATACTACTTGCGAGAAAGCCCCATACTCTAACTTTCGCTCAACTTAATCAAACCCATTCGAATCGCTGCCAGGACTGCCTGGGCGCGGTTGGGTTGTTTCAATTTCTCCAGGATGCTTTTTGCATGGCTGCGGATTGTTTCTTCCGCCACACACAACTGAAGAGCGATCTGCTTATACGTGTTTGGTGTTGCCATCCACTCCAGTACTTCGAGCTCACGGGGCGTTAATGAAAAAGAAAGTGTGCTTTGCGGTTTCATTACGCTCACGATTTTCTTCATTACATCCGGATGCAAATACGTTTCTCCACGTGCCACAGAGTGAATCGCGCGCACTAACTCCCCTGGTTCGATATTTTTTAGCACATACCCTTCTATTCCGGCAGCGACCAGGTCATACACTCGGTCATCTACTTCTGTGCCAGTCAACATCATGATTTTGATGTTTGGCTTTGATTTCCGCAAAGCCAGCGCCATCTCCTGCCCGTCCATCTCGGGCATGACGAGATCGACAAGGGCAATATCCGGATCAAGACTCTTTGCGGCCGCCAAACCGACCTGTCCATTTTCCGCTTCGCCCACGACCTCCAGGTCTGGCTCCAGGCGAAGGACCATAGCCAACCCCTTGCGGACTACCGCGTGGTCGTCGACGATGAGGAGTCGGATCATGTCAGGCATGGTGGAAGTGGGTCTGGATTGGGAGATTGATCATGATACGCGCGCCCGCACCCGGCTGGCTGACGATCTCGCAATCCCCGTCCATAGCTCGGGCGCGTTCATGAATTCCCTGCAACCCGAAATGTTCCCGGCTTTGGCTGCGCGATAACGCGATCGTCGGGTCAAAACCGCACCCTTCGTCACTTATTACCAGATAAACTTCATCATCCGTAACGGTCAGGCACAGTCGTGCAGAGTCTGCGCCTGAATGCCGGGCAGAATTGGCCAGGGCTTCCTGTGCCAGCCGGTAAACGGTCCGGCGCATCCCTGCGGACAGAGAATTAAAGTCGCCGTTGTTGCTAAAGACAATGCTAAACGGACGCTGACGACAACAACTGCTGACGTAATTCGAAAGATCGGCCATGAAGAGCTCGATTGTCAAGGCAGAGGGCCACAAATCAAAGATGGAGTGGCGGACTTCGTCGTGCGCGCTGTTGGCTAATGAACGCAGCTCAATCAGCTCATTCCTGACTTCCTCTGCGCGGGCAGGGAGCATATTGATGCACGCATCCAGGGAATAAACGACACCGAAGAGCGACTGAACAACGGTGTCATGAATATCGCGGGCAATGCGGTTGCGTTCGGTCTCGACGGCAAGGCGCCGGGCGCGGTCAATGCATAAGATAGTGGTACCCAGCGCAAGGGCGGCTTGATTCGCAACCGTCGTTAAGGTGCTCTCACGTTCTGTGGTGAGTCCGGTTTCGTCAACGAGCAAGAGTCCAACGGGGTGTTCCCGCAAATAGAGCGGCAGGACAAACCAACCAATTTGATTAAGCCATTGGTTGAAATCTGCATGTTTGACCAGCGTTCCTGTTTTGGTGGATATGAACTGTTTCCGATTGAGCAGGGCTTTGAACACGTCACCGTTTTCGGACTTTAACGGAAGCGTATCAACTGCTGGAAATGTCTCATCTTTGGGATACACAAGCCAGCCGCCAAGTTCTTCACGCGCCGGATCGACCAATGCAACAACAGCCTTGGAGAAACCAAGGTCTGTTGTGACTGCACCGAGCACACGTTCCTGAACGGATAGAAGATCGGGCGCGGCCTGTAAAAGTATGGTTAGATCGTGAATGATTCCCAGTTGATGGTGAGCAGAGGTAAGATTTTCATGCTTCCGGGCAAGTTCATCGCGAGCGATGGTAAGTTCTTCACGTGCCTGGTTGACATCCTTCAACAAAGTGGATGGATAGGCAAAAAGAATTGGAATTAACCAGATTCCGGCAAATTGGGTCATCAACACCACCAGTTCAGTTTGCAGGTTTAAAGTTTGTGATCCAAAATACATGCTGAGCAAATAGAGCGGTGTAAACACAATAGACACTGTGAGAGCGCCGCGCAGTTGAAAGAAAAATGCCCCCGCTAACAATGGACTGAGGGCATAAAGATAATAGGGGCTGTTCGCTCCACCGCTGACAGCAAGCAGGCCTGCTGAAAAAACCAGGTCAATGCCGAGAAATGCAGGACGATCGGAAACCAGCTTATTGAGTCGGCGATTTGTGAGGAATAGAACCAGGTTTGCAACAAAGGCAATCCCGAATACCAGGATCGGGGAAACAATTTCTCCTGGCCGGCTTTCAGCGTTTAATATGAGCAGCGCAGGGAGCAAGGACGCCCAGCGATATGCCGCTAAAAAAGAAAATGCCCGGCCGATATGGAAGAAAGTCACTGGTTTTGCAAACATAAAAATTATACAATCATTATATCCGAATTGCCAGCGGCAAAATCTTACGCATCCCCCCCGCGGGGGAGACAAGTTCCCCTGCCGGCGGGATAGCCATCGAAACATCGGATTGTTATGATAGGGGTAGCCGAAGGAGGTTTCAATGGATGTAATTAAGGAAGATCTGGTTTTGGATTGTTCAGGGATGCTCTGTCCGCTGCCGGTCGTGAAAACATCCAAGGCAATCAAGGGGATGGAAATCGGGCAGGTACTCAAAATGGTGGCAACCGATCCGGGCGCGCCGCCGGACATGGAAGCCTGGAGCAGACAAACGGGGAATGAATTGCTCCGCTCAATGCAGGAAAACGGCAAATTTATATTCTATATTCGACGAAACAAATAAACTCACAAATGTCACTGCGAGCGCACCCTTCGACACGCTCAGGGCAGGCTTTGCGAAGCAGTCTCCCTATAACAGGGGATTGCTTCGTCGGGAAGAGCACCCTCTTCGCAACCCCGCCTGCAATCGGCGCGGCAATGACATCATGTATTGGTTGGAGGAAAAATGTCAAAGTCTGATCCAAATGCTCCCAAGAGGCTTGCTCTTATTGCAAGCAAAGGGACTCTTGACTGGGCCTACCCCCCGTTCATCCTTGCCAGCGCGGCTGGCGCAATGGGATGGGAGGTAGGCATTTTCTTTACTTTTTACGGCCTGACCCTGCTCAAACCAAAGTTGACTGCCGCAGTTACACCCGTCGGTAACCCAGCCATGCCGATGAAAATGCCCTTCGGCCCGGAAGGATTCCAAAGTTTTAACTGGCCGATCCCGCAACTTATCATGGCCAACGTCCCGGGCTTCAATGCGCTTGCGACAACTCTGATGAAGCAGACTTTCGAAAACAAGGGCGTTGCGAGCGTTGAAGAGTTGCGAGACATGTGCGTGGAGATGGATGTCCGCATGATAGGCTGCCAGATGACGATGGATGTCTTCGGGTTCAAGCGCGAGGACTTCATCAAGGAATGCGAAATCGGCGGCGCAGCGACTTTTCTCGAGTACGCCGCTGATGCCGAAGTCCAACTTTTTGTTTGAAAAGAGGCAGATCTATGGCTGATTTATTAATTGTGACCGACAACACCCAAGACGTAGCAATTATGAATGTCAAAGGGCGAGTTGACTCTAACACCGCGCCTGAGTTGGATAGCGCACTGGCAAACCTTCTGAACAGCGATCGAAATAAAATAATTTTGAACCTGGAGGCTGTGGAGT
>JAABUE010000031.1 GCA_011389535.1 Anaerolineales bacterium | reverse complement strand
GGCGGTGCGGGAAGCGTACGAGGAAATTGGCGTGCAGATCGATGTGGATGACGTTGTCTTCGCCACCGTCACCCACCGTAAATCGGACGATGAGCGGGTGGATTTCTTCCTCCATATCAAGGACTGGGATGGCGAGCCATGCAACGCCGAGCCGGAGAAATGTGATGAGCTGCTCTGGTGCGATTTGGACGCGCTGCCTGAAAACATCATCCCGTATGTTAGAAAAGCCATCCGGAATCACCTGGAAGGTGTTCTGTTTGAAGAATTTGGCTGGGAAGCCTGAGAATGCCCACAGAAAAAGAAGTCTACGAAGCACATGCCGACCAATACGAGCGCCTGGTCCGGCGCGAGGACTACCAGAACAACCTGCTGGCTGCTATCGAGGATTATTGTCCACTAAATGAGGGCCTGGACGTGGTCGAACTGGGCGCAGGGACGGGACGTCTGACGTGCCTGCTAGCGCCGCGCGTGCGCTCCATCAGAGCCTACGATACTTCCGCACACATGCTGGCAGTCGCTGAAGCGTCCTTGCGCGAGATGGGCCTCAGCAACTGTCAGACCGGCCTGGCCGACCATCGCCAGGTTCCGGTGGCGGACAAAAGCGCGGACCTGGTCATCTCGGGTTGGAGCTTCTGTTACCTGGCGGTCTGGGGTGGCGCGGATTGGCAATCCGCGTTACAGGACGGATTGGATGAAATCCAACGCATCCTGCGCCCGGGCGGGATGGTTATTCTGGTCGAGTCTTTAGGAACAGGTACCGAGAAACCCCGTCCGCCGGAGCATCTTAAGGAGTACTTCGACTGGTTGACGGGAGCAGGCTTCGAGCGCGGTTGGACGCGGACGGATTACCGTTTCGAGTCGCTCGAGGAAGCCGTCGAGCTGTCCACGTTTTTCTTTGGCGAAGAGATGGGTCACCAAGTCCGCGAAAAGAACTGGGTCATCCTGCCAGAATGTACCGGAATCTGGTGGAAGAGCGGGTAAAATCAGGCTGTGTTCGATCTCACCAACTGCCGCTTTGCTTTTTTGGACCTGGAGACCACCGGGCTTTCGCCCTGGTTTGGCGACCGGATCTGCGAAATCGGGATTGTTTTGACCGAGGGGAAACGCATCCGGGAGACGTTCGAGACGCTGGTGAACCCGGGGCGGGAACTCTCGCCCGCGGCCGCCAGCACCAACGGTCTGACAGACGCCGAGCTTGCTACCGCGCCCCCGTTCGAAACGCTGGCTGACGCGGTTGCCGCCCACCTGCGCGACGCGGTGGTGGTCTGTCACAACGCCCAGTTCGACCTGCAGTTCCTGGATAGCGAGTTTCGCCGCGCCGGGCGGGAAGTGCAGATCCCCAACCTGATCGACACGTTGATCGTTTCGCGCGAGCGCTTCAACTTGCCCTCGAATGCGCTTCACTCGCTGGCGGAGGCCTTCGGCGTGCCCATGGACGTATCTCACCGCGCGCTGGCCGACGCGCTGACCGACCGGGGGGTGTTCTTTGAGATGATGGACGCGATCAAACCGCCCGGCGGCAAGCTGGACGATTTCATCGGCATCTACAGTTCCCCGGCCTGGCCTCAGGATGGCGTGAGACTGCCGACGGAGTTGAGCGAGGCCATCCACAGCGGCCGGCGCCTGCGCATCTCCTACGTGGACGGCAAGGGCAACCGCAGCAAGCGCTGGGTCACGCCCTATCAGGTGATTGGCCTTTCGGACTACCTCTACCTGCAAGCCCATTGCCATATGCGCAATGCCGAACGCAGCTTCCGCCTGGACCGGATCGTCGAGCTCGGGGTCGAGGTGTAGGGTGGGCTATCTGCTGCTGGAGGGCGGCGCGGAGTTCGGCGGCGCGATGCGCGAGCCTGACCTGCGCGCCATCCAATTGGCCGGCGGCATCGACGCTTCAATTCGTATTATCCCAACCGCCGCCGCCCCAGACAACAACCACGTCCGCGCCGGGAACAATGGCGTGCGCTGGTTCCAAAGCCTGGGCGCCCGGGACGTAGAGTCCCTGCCGTTGATAGATAAGGCCAGCGCAAATGATCCCCGAATTGTTGAAAGCCTTCGTTCTGCAAAATTAATTTATCTGCTGGGCGGGTTCACCCACTACCTCGGCCAGACGTTAAAAGACAGCCAGGCGTGGCGGGCTACGCTGGAAGCCTGGAAGAACGGCGCGGTCATCGCCGGGTCGAGCGCCGGGGCGATGGCCCTGTGCGAGCATTATTACGATCCGGAACGGGGACAAGTGGAGCGAGGATTAAATTTGGTGCCGAATGCCTGCGTCCTGCCGCATCACAATACCTTTGGGAAGAACTGGGCGGAAAAGTTGAAAGCGTTATTGCCCGGGGTGATGTTGCTCGGGATCGACGAATATACGGGGATGTTAATGGTGGATGGGGAATGGACCGTTTATGGTGGGGGCGCAGTGACGTTGTACCGGGGGAAAAATATCGAAAGATATACTTCCGAAAAAAAGTTCAAGCTATCCTGAAATCCAAAAAGAACACTAACACGAATAACGCGAAAAACGCTGATTTACGCTTTTTCATCAGCGTAAATCAGCGTTCATCTGCGTCCGAATTGGTTCCGGGTTTAATCGCTAACTTTTCTCTACTGACTTCCTTACGGGCTTTCGCACTCTCGCTATTCTCCGCTGACTTCCTTCCAGGTTTTCATCATAATAAGCGCGTCTTCCTCCATGATCGGGCTCTCGGACAGGATGCGCCCGGCGCAGCCGAAGTCTTTTAATGCGCGGAATAGGGCTTTGAGATCAAGATCGGCTTCTTCCAGCGTAAGGTGATTCTTTTCACCTTTGGGCCCGTACTCGATGCCCGAAAGATGGATGTGCAGGCGTTTCAGCGTTTCTTTCCCCAGCGCTTTTTCATACATTTCCAAATAGCTTGCCCACTCTTCGTGGGTGTTACAGGTACCGTCACCCGGGCGGGCATGCAGGTGGGCAAAATCGAGGCAGGGTTCCACGCCTGCGATGGCCTTGCTCATTGCAACCGTGTCTTCCAGCGAGCCGAGCATGGCGGATTTGCCCATCGTCTCGGGCCGCAGGGTGACCGGGTTGCCTGCCGCGCGCAGCTCGTCCACGCAGCCCTGCAAACGCGGGATAGCGACTTTGAGCACTTCATCGGGAGGGCGCATAAAGTACGAGCCGGGATGGAAGATAATGTCGGTGGCTCCGGCCAGGTTGCCATAATGGGCTGCGTCCATCAGGCGCTGGCGGGACTTGGGCCATTCGGTCTCGTCCGCGTTCAGGTTGATAAAGTAAGGCGCGTGGATGCTCAAGCTGACGAACTGCTCCTCCCCGGCCCCTTTGATGGCGGTGCAGGTTTCTTCGCTGACGCGGACCGCGCGCACCCAGCCCAGCTCGAGCGCTTCCAGCCCCAGGGATTTGCTGTATTCGATCGCGCCCACCGAGCCGCCCGGTTTCTTGGGCGTTCCGAGCGGGGAGCCGACCGTGCCGAATTGAAACGATAAAGTCATAGTACAACCCTTTCTACCACGGAGCCCACAGAGTTCACAGAGAAAAACCCTTTAAAATCTCCGTGATCTCCGTGTTCTCTGTGGTTAACTACCGAGCCAGATAGATATTCGCTCCCACAACGGCGGGCCCAGGATCAAGAGCCCCACGCCAACCGAGGCCAGCGCAGCGATCAGGACGGCGGCTGCGCCCACATCCTTGCCCACGGCTGCCAGCGGGTGCTGCATCGGACTGGCCAGGTCCACCACCGCTTCGATGGCCGTGTTGACGAGCTCCGCCGACCAGACCAGGGCAATGGTCACCAGCAGGACAGCCAAATCACGAGCGGGTAGTTCCAGCCAGAGCGACAGGATGATCACCGCGGTCGAGACAATGGCATGGATCCAGGCGTTGCGCTGCGTGCGCAGGACGTACCACCAGCCGCGGAAGGCATAACCAAAGGATCGGGAGCGAGAACTGAAGAATGGTTTCATGTTATGGTGCTGAGCGGTGGCCGAAGGCCGTAGTCGAAGCATCCCTTTTTCCGTGGGAAAAATAGGACTACTATTTCTTTGCACTTCGTGTCCGCTCAGGGTGTATCTTCCTTGATTTCAATTTCCGACAGCCCAAGTCTTTCCAGCACTTCGGCCTGCGCTTTCCACATAAGGGCTTTGTCGGCGGCCCCGGCGTGGTCATAGCCCAGCAGGTGCAGGGTCCCGTGCACGGTCAGCAACTGCGCTTCGGCCTCCAACGGATGACCCGCAGCCTGGGCCTGCTCTTCAGCGCGCGGGACCGAGATCAGGATATCGCCCAGGTAACGGCGGTCCGTCTCCGGGTCCGTTTCGGAGGCGGGGAAGGAGAGCACATCGGTGGGGGCGTCGATGCCCAGATAGTCACGGTTCAGTCCGTGCAGCTGGGCATCGTCCGTCAATACAATCGACAGGTCGCCGTCGGCCGCCTGGTGTGTGAGCACAGCCAGGGCAGCGCGCTCAAGAGCTTCCGGCGCGAGTTCCGTTTGCAGGGAGGGGTTGGTTTCGATATAGATCACGATTTGATACTGTTCTTTGGCAGGGTTGGGACATCCTCAGCAGCAGGCGGTCCTTTGACTTTTGGATATTCGATCCGCGGGTGAAAGGAGCCGCGCAGGGTGGTGACGAAAGAATCGGCGATCTTGCTAAGATCGCTCAGGGTAAGCTGGGTATGGTTGAGCTGGCCGGAGAGTTGGGCGTGTTCGATCGTGCTGCGAATGATGGTCCGCAGCTCGTCTTCATTGCTGGGTCTCCCGGCGCGGACGCGCGCTTCGGTGCCGTCGGCCAGCATCAAAATCGCCGTCTCGCGCGAGCGCGGGCTGGGGCCGGGATAGCGGAACTTCTCCGAATCCACCATCGATTTATCCCCACCCGCCGCCTCGACGGCCTGGTTGTACTGGTAGCTGGTGAGCATGGTGCCATGGTGCTCGAGGATAAAATCGTTGATGCGGCGCGGCAGGCGATATTTGCGCGCCAGTTTGATGCCATCCAGCACGTGCTGGGTGATGGCGGACGAACTATCAGCGGGGTCCAGGTCCTCATGGGTATTAATGTCGCCATGGGCCTGGTTCTCGATGAAGAAGGCCGGGTTCATGGCCTTGCCCACATCGTGGAAGAGCGCGCCCACGCGGGTAAGCAGCGCATCCGCGCCGATGTTTTCGGCGGCCTGTTCGGCCAGGTTGGCAACCTGCAGGCTGTGCTGGTAGGTGCCCGGCGCGTTGCGCAGGAAGAATTGCAGGAGCGAAAAATCAGGGCGTGAAATCTCGAGCAGTTGCAATGGGGTGGTGAGACCCAGGATCTGGGCCAGAAAGTATTGTAGCACCAGCGTGAGGCTGGCTGAAGCGAACCCGTTGAACAACGCTGCCACCATCAGGGTTGCGATCCCGACCCAATCCATCTGGGTGAAGGGCAGGCGGAAGGCCAGGATCGCCGCGATCCCGGCTAGGGTGATCGCCAGCCCTGCACGGAAGAAAGCCCAGAAGCGGTGCGCCTGCCCGAGCGCGAATACGCCCACCAACGAGGACAGCAGGTAATAGGGCATCAGGTCGAGCGCATTGGGCATTCCGTAAGCTGCCAGGATGGAGATGACCAGCGCAAAGATAAGGCCTGTTTCCAGGCTGAAGAGCGTTGCCAGCAGCAAGGCGATTGCCGGCAGCGGGTAAAGGTACGGGATGATCGTGCGGTTGGGGATAGACAGCCGCGCCCCGACCAGGAAGACAATGAAAATAATGGCGATCAGCAGCAGGCTGCGGACTTCGCTGAGGAACGGACGCTTGCGGCGGCGGAAGTACAACCCCACAAACGAGGTCGTCAGGATCACCAACGCGGAGGCACCCAGATAATCCTGCCACTCCGGATTTGGCTCGATCAATCTCAGCTTTTGGAGCGCTTCCAGTTGCGCCGGTGTGATCACCTGGCCGCCGGCTACAACCATCTCTCCCGGTTTATAAGACTGGACCACCGGCGTGACGGCCTCCCGCGCGGCCTGACGGGCGGCCTCGGTCAGTTCGGGACTGCTGATGCTGTTCGGCACGATAAAAGCGGACACCATCTCTGCGACCAGTCCCGCCTGCTCTTCGGTCAGCGCCAGAGTGACCAGCGAGGGCACGCTGCGGCGGATCATTGGCAGGTCATTCTCGCGAATGGTATTGCGCATGACCTGCTCGAGCACGCTCAAAGACTCTTGCTGGACGGCATCCCAGCGGGCAGATGACAGTTCCAGGATGTGTTCGATGGTCTCGGGTTCGATGCTGATATCGCTCAGGGATTGGAGATCCGCGAATTTTTGCTCGGGCGTGGCGAACTCGTCCGCGCGGACAAGGCTGATATAGTCGAGGGCGGAGCGCAGGCGTTCGATCTGACTGCGCGCGGTGGACGGGTCGGGCGGGGAGTAGACTTGCGAGACAGCCCGTTCGGCTGCCGCGCGGGCCTCCTCCGTCCGTACTTCGCTGACGTACTCGATCGACTGGGGCGCCTGTAGGTCGCGCGGGGCGACGTCCCCTGCCGAAAGCGGCAAAGCCCCCGGGCTGATGGCTACAGGCACGATCAGGGCGGCCAGCGAGACCAGCCCTACCAGGATGAGCAGGATGAATTGAAACACGCGGGTGCGGGCCGGGACTTTCTCCAATTTGGCAGAAGCCATTAAATCTCCGTGAACTCGGTGAGCTCGCTGGTAGAAAAGCTTCTTTCCATGCGATGCGAGTTCATCCGGCGAGCAACTCGCGCACCATTGCGCTGACCTCGCCGCCGGGCGCGCGGCCAGCCACCATTTCCAGGGCGACCTTCATCACCCGGCCCATGTCGGCAGGACCGATGGCGTCTGTCTCGGCGATGGCATTCTTGACGATCTCGCGCAGTTCCTCCTCAGGCAGGGCTGGGGGCAGGAAGGCTTCCAGCACGGCGATCTCGGCTTGGTTCTCTTTAACGAGATCTTCGCGCTCCACATTTTTCGCTTCTTCGAGGGCTTCCCTGCGGTTTTTAATCTCTTTTTGCAGCAGCGCGATGACTGCCGGGTCATCCAGCGTGGTCCGCTTGTCCACCTCGACCTGTTTGATGGCCGCCAGCGCCATCCGGACGGTGTTCTTGCGCAGCGTGTCGCCGGAGCGCATGGCGTCCTTCATCGATTCGTTAAGTTGGGTTTTTAAGTCCATAGGGGGATTATACTAGAGGTGGGGAAAGAAAATGCTCTGCATCGAGCAGGATATGGCAGCGAGAAAGAAAGGAGCGGAAGCAAATCCCAGTTGTAATCCCAAATATCAAGCTTGCTTTTAAGGATTTTTCATTCCATAGTAATTTTGATTTCTTGTATACATGATAGAATTTGTCCAATAATCAACTTAAGGTAGGAACTGATGCAGAATCAAGATCAGCATGAAACAAACCTCGATCCGCAGGATTGGGAAGCCATGCGCGATTTGGGCCACCAGATGGTAGACGATGCGCTTTTGTATCTTCAACAGATCAGGGAAAAACCCGTCTGGCAGCCGATTTCACAGGACACCAAGGATTTCTTTGGTCAATCAGTGCCGTACAGCCCTGCCGGCGAACAACAAGCCTATCAAGACTTCAAAGACTATATCCTATCCAACCCGATGGGAAACATCCATCCACGGTTCTGGGGCTGGGTGATGGGCAATGGCATTCCCTATGCCGCCCTGGCTGAGATGCTGGCTGCGACGGTCAACCCCAACATGGGCGGAGGGGAGCAGGTTGCCGTCTACGTGGAGCGCCAGGTGATCGATTGGTGTAAGGAAATGGTCGGCTTCCCGGCCGATTCGAGCGGGATCCTGACCAGCGGTGGATCGATGGCCAACTTTATCGGGCTCGCCGTCGCCCGGAATGCAATGGCCGGGTTCGATATCCGCGCCGAGGGCCTTGCCGCAGCCCCGCGCCGGATGACGGTTTATACCTCCACAGAAACCCATAGCAGCAACTACAAGGCCATCGAGCAGTTGGGCCTGGGTAAAAAGTGGATCCGCTTTATACCGGTCAACGAACGCAACGAAGTCGATATTCAGGAGCTGGAAAAGAAGCTGCAGGAAGACAAAGCCTCCGGATACCAGCCGGTCTGTATTATCGGCAACGCCGGGACGACCAATACCGGCGCCATCGACGATCTCAAAGCTTTAGCCGATATCTGCGAGCGCGAAGGAATCTGGTTCCACGTCGATGGCGCTTTTGGCGCTCTGGTCGCCCTGTCGGATCAATATAAGGATCTGGTGGCAGGGATGGAGCGCGCCGACTCGCTCGCTTTCGATCTGCATAAGTGGATGTATATGCCCTTCGAGGTGGCCTGTGTCCTGATCCGGGAGTTTAAAGATCATATAGACACGTTCTCTGTCTCACCGGATTATCTCTCGCATATGCCGCGCGGACTGGCAGGCGGGCATCACGCCTGGTTTGGCGATCTGGGACTGCAGCTCACGCGCGGATTCAAAGCGCTAAAAGTGTGGATGACGCTCAAGGCCTACGGCCTGGACCACTTCCGGCGCCAGATCGAGCAGGATATCGAGCACGCAAAATATTTGGCTGATCGTATCGGGGAGCACCCGAACCTGGAGCTGCTGGCTCATGTGCCCTTGAACATCGTCTGCTTCCGTTACACTGCCCCGGGTATGGACACAGCGGAGCTTAACGAACTCAACCAGGAAGTTCTCATGCGCCTGCACGAGCGCGGCCTGGCTGTCCCCAGCTACACCCGCCTGGACGGAAAGTTTGCCCTGCGCGTTTCGATCACCAACCACCGCAGCACACGCCGCGACTTCGACTTCCTGGTGGAAAAGGTGGTAGAGATTGCGGAGGAAGTCATCGCTGAGAAAGCGGAAATAAATCGGATTGAAATGAGCAGCCGAGATTGAAACCATCATCGCTCCGGGAATGATCCCAGAGCGATGATGGTTTTAGTTGAGTATTTTTTACGACAAAGAGAAACAAAATGCTCAAGGCGGCGTCCCCGCCGCCGAGATCAAACTTTCCAGGATAAGTTCTGGAACTTGTTTCAGTAGTCAGCTTGTTTAATTTTCCAAATCAACCGTCTCGCCTCCGTACTCGCCGGTGACGGAGATGCCCCCGTTGTTGTCGTCGCGTGTATAGCTCAGCGCGCCGGATTGGTCACCGCTCACCCGGGCGTCGATCGTGAACAGCCTGGAGCCATAATCGTAGAGCCCGCTGCCGGTCAGGATGAAGCCGTCGGTGTAGGCGCAGTTTTCGAAGGCGTAGGCTTCGCCGGCCTCGCCGGGTCCGAAGGTGAACGAGCCGCCGAACGGGCAGGCCACAGACTCGGCCTCTTCGAACCTGCCGTAGAAATATTCGGGCTGCAGCTGGATCTCATTGTCGATCGCCCAGAAAATTTCGAGTGGGTCGGCGTAGTCGCTGGCGTTCGCTGAGATGCGCGCTTGGTACGCGCTGATGACCGCGTCACCCCAGTCCTCGCAGACGACCTCGCGCTGGTCTGGGAGCACGCCGTCCACCATGAAATCGGTGATGTAGGTATCCGGGCACTCATAGCCCCAACCGAAGATCGAGTGGCGTCCGCCGTCCACGTACAGGTGGTAGCCGTCCGCCAGGTTCTCGAAGACGGCCTGGCCTTCGTGGAACGGCGTGGCCGGGTCAAGGGTCGCGTTCAGCACGAAGGTCGGCACCCCATCGGCTACCAGCGGTTCCACCGTAACCGGTTCAGCCGGCGAACTGGGCCAGTAGGTACAGGTCAGCCCGGTGTAGACACTGCCGTCCAGGCGCGGGACCGTGCCGTTGGAAGCCTGTCCCGCCTCGATGGTCTGGGCGATGCGTTCTTCGTCCGTGCCGCTGAAGTACGAGTTGTCGGTGCAATGCACGCTGTAGAACATGGTGTCCGAGAAGGTCGGGTCGCCAAGGTATTCGAACGATTCCGGGTCTAAGAGAGCCTGCTGGTAAAGCAGACGCGCCATGGGGACCATATCGCCTTCCCTGGCCGCCGCCAGAGCGCGCAGGAAAAGCATCCGCCCGCTGAGCGAGTACATCTGGTAGGCCGTGGTGAACTCCAACTGGTTGAAGGTGAAGGTGCGTGAGATCGTTTCGCCTGAGGGTAACGGGAATTCGTACGGGATCGGTTCTTCTGAGACCTGCGCGGCCAACTGGTCGTAAACGGACAGGGCATCTCCGCCCAGCTCAGCTGCACACAGCTCGTCCAGATCACAGGCGTTGAGGGTAGCCACCAGCACCTCGTCGAAAGCTGCCTCCTGGGAGAGAGCGCCTGCTTCGCCGGTGAGCGTCAGGTCTGTCGTGCCGTCCAGCACCAGGCCCATCAACCGCTCGGGATGCGCAGCGGCGTAGGTCTGCGCCACGGCCGTGCCATAGCTGACGCCGTAGAGCATGAACTGCTCATCGCCGATCGCCTGGCGGAAGGCTTCCAGGTCTTCAGCGACCTGGTCGGTGCCAAAGTAAACCAGTTTTTCAGCGTCCGGCCCGATCTCGGCAACACATGCATCCACAAAGGCGCGCGCATCCTCAACCGCGGACTGCTGCTCGTCTGGGGTGTCATAGCCCTCCAGGCCAGCCTGGTCCGTCTCATGCAAGTAACCCAGAAAATTTCTGGCATACGCAGCCGGGCAGGCGATGGGATCGGAAAGCCCCACCCCGCGCTGGTCGAAATAGACGATGTCATAATGTTCTAAGATGCTCTCGGGGAACCAGAACAGGCCGCCCGTGCTGATGCCCTCGCCGCCCGGCCCGCCCGGGAAGGCCTGCACGTACATGCCATAACGCTCGCCACTGGCAGGCGCAACGGCGAACATCACGTCCAATGTCTCGCTTTTGGACGCGTCAAAATGATCCAGCGGAACCCGGATGCTGACGCAGGTGAATTCCGGATTTTCCTGGCATCGCTGCCCGCCCAGCTCTTCCAGCCTGGCAGCCATGTCGACTGTACCGGTTTCGGATGGTCCCGGGCCGTCCGAGACGGGCGTCGGGGTTGGGGGCGCTTCCGGCGTTGGCGTGCCAGGGATGAACAGCCTGCAAGCCAGGGTTGCCAGTACCAGTATGGACAGGACTAAGATAAGTTTTTTGACGTTCACAGGGTTCTCCTCCAATCAGGGATAACTGGCAATTCTACGCGAGCGGGTCTGGCTTGGCAAGCGGGTTCAAGCTGATACGGAGTCCAGAGTCTCCTGACTTTGGACTCCACTAAACCAGATCGATGAACAGCGCCTCCAATCCCGGCGATAGGCCTGCTACCGTTGTATTGAACTCGTAGCGCGTCCGTTTGACTGCTGCTTCGAAGGCGTAGGCGAAGCGTTTCCCGCGGGCGGGAGAGTCCAGCTGCATGTGGGCATGCGAGTCTTTTGGCAAAAGGGGGATCACGAGGTGTTTTATCCCGGGGATAAAAGCGAGCACTTCCCAGGGGTAGTACAGTTTTCCGGAATGCAGGCGAGGGCTGTGGACCAGTTCATCCATAAGGGGAGCAATCTCGGACGGAGGAGGCGGCGTCTGTCCATTGCGAGTGACATGGGACAACCACAGGTCCACATAGTTGCTGTGGGCATAGAAGTCCTGCGCAGTGTGGACCAGTCTGCCAAAAGCAGCCCAGGCGGCGGGCGGGTCGTCGTTTTGCAGGGCGGAGAGGATCAGCGCCCGCTGTCTTTCCAGGTAGCGGTCCGATTCGGCGATAGCATTGTTGTCGTAATGGTATTCATCATGACCGATCTGGCCGGTCAGCAGATCATCCTGTTTGAGATTGGCCGCTAAGAGGGCCTCTAGCGCGCGCGGGCTGAAGCGCTCGCTCAAAGCCTTGCGGGTGATCGATTTGTGGTATTGGATGAGCATGAGGATCAACCACAGAGCCCACGGAGATCACAGAGTTTTTTCTCTGTGATCTCTGTGTTTTCCGTGGTTGCTTATCCCTTCAACCCCTTGAGTTCGTATACTTCGGCAAGCTGCGCGCGGCCTTTGACCATCAACGGGCTGAGCGGGTTTGCTTTGACATGGTCTGCCACGATATCGTAGGTTCCCTTGTAGAGCAGGATCTGGCCGGGTTTGGCTGCCATCTGCAGGCGCTGTGCCAGGTTGACCACGTCACCGATGGCGGTGTAATTGAACAGGTCGCTGGTACCCACATTCCCGACCATGGCCAGGCCGGAGCTGATCCCGACCCGGAAGATCAGGTGCTGGTCCGGGTCGGGGAAAAGCGCGTGCGCGGCCAGCGCGCGCCGCATTATGCTCACCGCGGCGCGTACGGCGCGCAGGGCGTGGTCTTCTTGCTGGTCGGGGCTGTTCCAGATCGCGAGCACGGCATCGCCCATGAACTTATCGAGCGTGCCTTCTTCTTCCAGAATGGCCTGTGCTGCCAATGCCAGGTAAGCGTTTAATACCTTGAACACCGTTTCCGGGGGTTGCCGCTCACTGAAAGAGGTGAACCCATTGATATCCGCGAACAGCGTGGTGACCACCTGCTTCGTACCGTCCAGGCGCAGGTTGCCGGGGTCAGCCAGCAGCCGGTCACGCACCCGCGGTGCGACCACCCGCCCAAAGGTCTGGCGGATGCGCTCCTGCTCAGCTTCCAGCTTGCGGCGTTCGGTCAGGTCTTCGAAGACCAGCGTCGCGCCTTTTGTCCCCAGGTGCGCATCCCGCAGCGGCGCACAGGACAGGCGCAGGAAAATATTGCCGCGCGGCGGGACTTGACGCATGAGCTCGGTACCAAGGATGACCGCGCCGTCGTTGAGCGTGCTGGCGGTGACATCATCCAGGTCGATGCCAAAAACAGGGACGGCTCTCGAAAGCCGGCGTCCCATCACCTGCCAGGCTTCCAGGCCCAGGATTTGCTCGGCCGCATGGTTGAACAGGGTCACTTTACGGTCCAGATCGGTGGTGATCACACCGGTGGAGATCGAAGCGAAAATATCGCTCATCAGGTTCTTCATTTCCATGGTCTGGTCCAGCGTGCGCCGCAGGTTGGCGAATAAACGCGCGTTCTCGAGCGCCAGCGTGGACTGGGCAGCGACCGCCGCCAGGAAATCCAGATCGTCACTGGTATACAGGTCACCGGAGCGGCGCGGGCCAAGCATCAGGAAGCCGATCAATTTCTCTTCGTAGTGCAGCGGCACGAAGGTGTATCCTTTCAAGCGGCCATAGTTGCCGGTCTTGCCCCTCAATCCCTCAGGCAGTTCACCGGAGAACGGCAGCCAGACAGGCGCCCCGTTCTTCAGCATAAAATGGATCAGTGGGTCTTCCACTTGATAAGGCACCGCGCTGTCTTCCCCTGAGGCGTGCGGGAAGTATTTCCCCATCTCATCGTTGTACAGGTAGACCACGAATTTTTCCGGAGCCAGCGCCTGTTGGAGCTGCTCTTCCATCGTGCGCAGGGTCTGGCTCAGGTCGGGCGTAATGACCAGCTTTTGCGAAAGGCTGGTCAGGGCGCGGCGGTAGTCGGCTGGCGAGCGATAGAACAGACGGTCGATCGCGCGCTGGATCAGGTTGCGGACGGGCATCAATCCTGCCGCCAGTAAAAGCAGATATACGGCGATGACCAGCGGGTCGGTCGCCTGCATGGCGTCTTGCAGCAGCACGGAGAGCAGCGCGATCAATCCGTAGAATGCGCCCAGCGCAAGGGCCGTGGTCAGCAAGTAGGCCAGCAGGCGGCTCAGGATGCGGTCCACGTCCAGCAGGCGGAAACGCAGGATGGCGTACGTGATCGAGAGCGGCATGATGATCATGGGCGGGAAGAACACCCAGGCCCGGAATTGGGTAGCCCTCCCGCTGCCAATGAAAGCCAGATAGACCATAACCGGAAGCAGAGCCAGGATGGTCCCAAAAATAATTACGCGGCTCTGCTGCCGGATGATGTTCGATTGGCCGCGTAAGATCCGCCAGCTCAATACACTCACCAGGAAGAGAAATCCCAACACGATGCACAGGTAACCAAGTTGCCACCAATAGGTATAAGTATATGGCGAAGGCGGCGCAACCACGGCGACAACTATCATGGGAGCCAGCAAAGCCAGCACAGCCCACGGTAACAGCCGCAGGCGCGGATTGGCGCGTACTATGCGGGTAGGCTGCGGGAAGACCATCGCCAGGTACATCAGTCCGCCTGCAGAGAGCAGCACGGCCAATCCCCATAGCACGTTGGTATAGCGCGTGGTGCTGATCTCGAACAGGGTGGTCATCATGACTGTCGCGCCGGAAACAAAATACAACAAGGCGCGGCTTTCCCACAGGTCGCTGCGCAGGCGGTAAGCCCACAATCCGATCCCAAGGAATGCAAGCCCTATTAAATAAGGAACTATATAAAGGGAGAAAATATCAACAAGAGGGAATGGGATGGGAGTGATCTCGATCTCGTACTGATCCCCGTCCGGCCGGGTGAGAGATAGACGGACCGGCTCAAACCCGTTTGATCCCATGATGCGTTCAAAATCGCGCACGCTGGTGAGCGTTTCCCCATTCAGCGCGACCAGGCGGTCCAGGTACTTCACCCCATGTTCGGTCGCAGGCCAGCCCTGGCTATTAATCGAGCTGACCACATTGTTCGTTTCGAACAACGCTCCCGTGAACGGCAGGCGGTACCAGCGGATTGCCCAGAAAGGGGTCAATAAAAGCATGGTAATCGCCGCAGTCGCTGCAGCCAGCGGGAGGAGCTGAGTCAGAGCTCGCGATCGAAACAGTTTCACACCCAAAAGACCTCCAATTTGACCTGGAAAAGACCGGCTCTTTGAAAACTTCTGCGAAAGATACACAAAAGACCAATTAATTATACGCGAAATTGCCAGCCATTCGAAATGGCGTTTATATAATGCCCACAGTCACACACCTGCCACCTGCCCCGCACGAACGTACTGTGCGGGGTGTGCGGGCGGTGCCAGGGAGTTGCGCTCTCCACCCTTTGAAAAAGCGCAACTTGTGACCAACCTGGGTATAATGCTCCTATGCCTCTTTACACAGGTACTGGCGATGACGGCACCACTGGCCTGCTCGGCGAGGACCGCGTTTCCAAAGACCATCCCCGGATCGAAGCCCTGGGCGCGCTGGACGAAGCCTCTGCCGCGCTAGGACTGGCGCGCGCCTCCTGTCAGGCCTCTCAAACGGCCCCCATCCTGCGCGAAGCCCAACGAGACCTGTACAAGTTGATGGCGGAAGTCGCTGCCACGCCGGAGAACGCGGGCAAGTTCAAAGGGATCGATGCCGGCCGCGTCAGCTGGCTCGAAGAACAGGCAGATGCCATCCATAAGCTTATCAACTTGCCCAAGGAGTTCATCTTACCGGGCGACACCTCCAGCGGTGCAGCGCTCTCGCTGGCACGGGCAGTTGTCCGCCGCGCGGAGCGGCGCGTTACGGAGTTGTACACGCTGGAAGAGCTCAGCAACCCCGAACTTTTGCGGTACATCAACCGCCTGTCATCGTTATGTTTTGTGCTCGAACTGCTGGAAAACCAGATGGCCGGGAAACCGACTTCTCTGGCAAAAGAATAGCGATAAAACATCCCCAAAGTTGGCAACAAATCTATGACCGGGACCATTATCAACATCATCACCGTGCTCATTGGCGGCGCGCTGGGCCTGCTGTTTGGCGCGCGACTGCCCGAGCGGCTGAAAGCCACCGTCATAGCTGGACTGGGCCTTTTCACTTTTGCAATCGGTATCCAGATGTTCCTCGAGACCGAGAACCCGCTCATCGTGCTGGGCGCTCTGCTGACCGGCGCACTTCTGGGCGAATGGTGGCGGATCGAAGATGGCTTGCAAAACCTGGGAAGGGTTCTTGAGGAGCGCTTCATACGGGATCCTTCGGATTCCGCGCCTGCAGCTTCAACCTCAACTAATTTTGTCCCCAAAGGGGACTTTGTCCGCGGCTTCCTGACCGCCTCGCTGCTCTTCTGCGTCGGCCCGATGACCATCCTCGGCTCCATCCAGGACGGCCTGACCGGCAACTACGAACTGCTGGCCGTCAAATCGGTTTTGGACGGGTTCGCTTCCCTGGCTTTTGCTTCCACGCTGGGTGTCGGGGTGTTGTTTTCCACGCTGGTCATCCTGGTCTTCCAGGGCGGGATCAGTTTGCTGGCCGTGCAGTTGAACGATCTGGTTACCGCGCCCATGCTCAACGAAATGACCGCAACCGGCGGCGTCATCTTGATGGGGCTGGCCCTCAGCAGCCTGCTGGAGATCAAGAAGATCCGCACCGGCAACTTCCTGCCCGCACTGGCGATAGCACCCTTGATCGTCTGGGTTTTGAGTTTATTGGGTCAGTAGAAGCTACTCTTTCGTGATCAGGCGTACCTGGCTGTCATAGAAGAAATAATCCCAGGCCCAGTTAAGCATTACGATTAGTCTGTTTCGGAAACCGATCAAACGGTAAATATGCAAGCCGACCCAGATCAGCCAGGCCAGCAGCCCGCTAAATGAGATACCCCCGAGGCGGGCCACAGCCGCGTTCCGGCCGATCGTTGCCAGCAACCCGGGATCTTTGTACCTGAAGGGATTGGGTGGGCGTTCTTGCAGCTCGCCGTGGATATTCCTGGCAACATGGCGCGCCTGCTGTTGGGCAACCGTTGCCAGCATTGCTAAAGGTTGGCCTTTTTCATCCTCCAAATACGCCGCATCGCCAATAACGTAGACTTCGGGATAACCGGGGAGTTGCAAAGTAGGTTTGACGATCATTCTTCCTCCTGGCCCCTTTTCCAGGTCCAGTTGTTCTATTAATGACGCGACCCGCACGCCGGCTGTCCAGATCAAGGTCTGAGCCGGGATCGTTTCGCCGTTGCTAAGCGTCACACATTCCCCGTCGAAACCGGTCACACCTACTCTCAGCCGCACGCTGACCTGTTTGCGGCGTAGAATTTTTAATGTGGCAGCCTGCAAGTTACGTGGATACACATTCGGCATCAAGTGGTTACTGGCCTCCACCAGGATCACGCGCGCCTCCCTGAGATCCATCTGCGGATAATCCTTGGTCAGAACCAGGTGGATCAACTCTGACAATGCTCCCGCGCTCTCCACGCCGGTCGGACCGCCGCCAACGACCACGAATGTCAATATTGAGCGGCGGAACTCCTCGTTTGTCTCGCGGCTGGCGTTTTCGAACATCTTCAGCAGGTGGTTGCGCGTTGCGACGGCGCTGGAAATATCTTTCATATCGTGGCTGTTCTTTTCGATCGATTCCATCCCAAAGAAATTGGTGCGGCTGCCTGCGGCCAGGATCAAATAGTCATAATCCAGGGTTTTGTGCTCGGTCAACACTTTTCGGGCTTTGAAGTCAATACCTGACACCTCAGCCATCAAGAAGCTCAGGTTTCGCTGGCGGCGTAAAATTGCCCGCACCGGATGGGCAATTTGCACAGGAGAAAGACCCGCGATCGCCACCTGGTATAGCAAAGGCTGGAAGAGATGATAGTTGCGCTTGTCGATCAGCGTAATTTGCACTGGTGCCTTTGCCAGCCGTTTGGCGGCTTCCAGCCCTCCAAAGCCTGCGCCGATAATGACCACGTGGGGGATTCTGTTCATGTTTCGCCTCTCTTTTTAACAACTTCATGCCAGGTTGAGCTATTGTGAAATATTACACAATAATTTTACTCTAAATTATCCTATTTGTAAATATACGGGAATATACAAGTAAATCAGGGGTCCAAAAACAAGGCCGGCGTGCGCAACACACCGGCCTTGTTTTTGGTATCTTCTCACAATATGCTTAAATTCTGTAATAAAAACTTCCGCCCAAGCAGACGGAAGTGTGGTGTTGGCCTTATCTCCAAAACAGGAACTGGCTCAACCCCATGCTGGCCAGATCGAGAGGAATACCGAAAACCCGGCTGATAAAAAAGATCAGGCCCCAGAACAAGTTACTGATAAAGGGGACGAACCACAGCAACAGGAAGACGATCCAGATAAAGCCTCCACGGAACTGATCAAACTTATCACGAATACCACTGTTTAAGTGAGGCTCGATGGCGTTGTAGCCGTCAAAGGGCGGCAAAGGGATGAGGTTGAGCACAAGCGCCGTCACCTGCAGCAATGCCAGGAACGCCAGACCTGGCCAGATGCCCGAGAAGTTAACGGCCGAAAAGCGTAGGACCAATCCCAGGATGATGGCCAGGAGCAGGTTCGAGAGTGGTCCTGCCAGCGAAACCGCCGTGCGCCAGTTCTTGCTGCGCAATCGCCAGGTCTCGATGTAAACCGCGCCGCCGGGCAAACCGATTCCGCCCATCACCAGAAAGAGCAGGGGCAGCAGCAGCGAGTAGACCGGATGGGTGTACTTGAGCGGGTTGAATGTCAGGTAACCTTTTTCGCGCACGGTATAGTCGCCGCCCATGTAAGCTACTAGCGCGTGGGAGAATTCATGCAGGCTGAGTGAAAGGATCCAGCCGACTAAAACAACTATAAATGTCATGCTTCATACCCTCTGGGATGGTTCTTATGCCACTCCCAGGCGCTTTCTAAGATTTCTTTCAAATCCGAATGTTTCGAAACCCAGCCTAACTCACGGCGGATCTTCTCCGGCGACGCCACCAGACGGGCCGGATCGCCGGGACGCCGCGGGGACTCCGTTGCCGGGATCGGGTGACCGGTCACGACGCGCGCCGTCTCGATCACCTCACGGACCGAATACCCGCTTCCGTTTCCCAGGTTGTAAACCAGCCTGTCACGTTCTCCAAGAGCCTCGAGCGCCAACAGGTGAGCCGAGACCAGGTCTGCGATGTGGATGTAATCGCGGATGCAGGTGCCATCGGGGGTAGGATAGTCGCTGCCGTTGATATTGATCGATTCCAACTTGCCAAGCGGCACGCTCAACACGCGCGGGATCAGGTGCGACTCAGGCTGGTGGGCTTCGCCATGGCCGGGCAGCGCGCCACAGGCGTTGAAATAGCGCAGCGCGGCAATATGCAGTCCATGAATTTCCCGGTACCAGTCCAATGTTTGCTCGATGACCAGCTTGGTGTGCCCGTAGACGTTGGTCGGCCCGAGCGGCGACTCCTCTGTCAGCGGCTGGTCGCTTGATCTGTACACCGCCGCCGTGGACGAAAGCAGGAAGCGCTTCACCCCTGCTTCCATGGCGGTCTGGATCAGGTGCAAAGAATTGACCAGGTTGTTCTGGTAAAACCGTGCGGGTTTTTTCATGCTCTCGCCTGCTTCGATGAAAGCCGCTAAGTGCATCACCGCGTCGAACTTTTCGCCGGTCAGTGATTCGGCCAGCGCGTGGCTGTCTTCCAGCGAGGCATGGATGAAACGCGCGCCCTCCGGCACGGCCTGCCTGTGCCCGGTAACAAGCGAATCATAGACCATGACGGAATGTCCTGCCTTGAGCAAGGCTTCTGCGGTGGCCGAACCAATATAGCCCGCCCCGCCGGTCAAAAAAATATTCATAAGTTCTCCAAGTATTAAATTTCAGGTTTGCGTTTATGCCAGTCTGTCACCTGCTGGTAAATATGCGTTACCTTGAAGAGCAGATCTTCCCCAAAATGCGGCGCGAGCAATTGCATTCCGATTGGCAATCCCTGGTTGTCGAATCCCACCGGGAACGAGATCCCCGGCACACCCGCCAGGCTGGCCGGCAAGGTAAAGACATCTTCCAGGTACATCGCGAGCGGGTCGCCCTTGTGCGCGCCGATCTCAAAGGCTGTTGTTGGCGTGGCCGGGCAGGCGATCAAGTCCACCTGCTCGAAGGCATTTTCAAAATCCTGTTTGATGAGCGTGCGCGCCTTTTGGGCCTGTCCGTAATACGCGTCGTAGTAGCCCGCCGAAAGCGCATATGTCCCCAGCATGATCCGGCGCGTGACCTCCGGCCCGAACTTCTGGCCGCGCGTTTTGAAGAACACCTCCCGGAGCGAATCCGCTTCCGCGCGCGGACCGTAACGGACACCGTCGAAACGGGCCAGGTTGGCGGATGCCTCCGCCGGAGCCAGGATATAGTAGACTGGCAGCGCGTACTCGGTATGCGGCAGGCTGATCTCAGAGACTTCCGCGCCGAGATCCTCCAACTGCGCGATAGCCGCCCGCGTCCTTGTCTGGACCTCGGCCTGCATCCCCTCAATGAAATATTCTTGCGGTACGCCGATCCTCATCCCTCGTATTGATTCACCTTGAGCGGAGTGCAGCGAAGTCGAAGGGCTAACCATTGGCTTCTCCACCGAAGTGGCATCCAACGCGTCCCACCCGGCCATGATCTCAAAAATAAGCGCTACATCTTCCGACGAGCGGCCAAACGCGCCAATACAGTCCAGCGACGAGCCGAAGGCGATCAGACCGTAGCGTGAGACGCGCCCGTAGGTCGGCTTCAGCCCGGTCACGCCGCAGAACGAGGCGGGCTGGCGTACCGAGCCGCCGGTATCGGTCCCCAGCGCCGCCGGGACAAGCCTGGCTGCCACCGCGACCGCCGATCCACCTGAGGAACCACCCGGCACGCGGGAAGGATCCCAGGGATTATGGGTTACACCGTAAGCCGAGTGCTCGGTGGAGGAGCCCATCGCGAACTCGTCCGTGTTGGTCTTGCCGATCACGATCGCTCCAGCATCCTGCAATCTCTTAACAGCCGTGGCGGTGTATGGCGGCCTGAAACCTTCAAGGATCTTCGAGCCGGCCGTGGCGGGCATGCTATCGACCGTCAGCACATCTTTGATTGCAATGGGGATGCCATGTAAGGGCAATGGACCAGCCATCCCCTTATGATCAGCTTCATCGGCTTGCTTCAAAGCAGAGTCTGCCGCGATATGCAGGAAGGCATGCAATGAGGGTTCCAACGCGGCGATCCGTTCCAGCGCAGCCTCCACCAACTCATGGCTGGAGAAGCGACCTTCACGCAGGCCGGTTTGCATTTCAATCAGGCTAAGTTCGGTGAATGATGGCATGATGACTGGTGTAATCTACCCATTTCGGTCAGCGATTGTACTGCTGACCGAACATCTTGAGCGGCGTATTCTTAATCGAACACAGGCGGAATCTTGAACTGCCCGCCTTCTTGTTTTGGGGCGTTTTTGAGCAATTCATCTTGCGATAAACCCGGGCGCGGCTCATCCGGACGGAGCGGCATTTCTACCACTGAGCCGCTGGCTGTCGGGGCTACATCTTCTGTATCCAGTTCCTGCAGCTTGGCAACGTGGTCGAGGATGGCCTCTAACTGCTCACGGTAGCGTGTCTTTTGCTGGTCGGTCAATTCCAGGCGGGCCAGCTGGGCGATGTGTTCGACTTCCTCTAGAGATAATGGCATGGCGAAATTATACCTGTTATTGCTCTTCTGCCTGCTCAGCCCAACCTTCGGCATACCAGCGCAGATATTCTTCGGCGTGCGCCTCCCAGTAGGCTTCGTCATGCGCGCCGGGATAGAGGTGCCACTCGTGAGGGATACCAAGTTGTGTGAGCGTATTTTCGAACAGGAGATTGAAGCCCAACTCTGAATCATTCTCGCCGGTGTCGATGAAGATCTCAGGCCATTCTTCAGGCGGGATAGCTTGCAACCAATTTCGCAGAAACGGACGGTCGTCGCCAAAAGCGGCCAGAGAATGTAATCCCAGCGTGCCGAAAAGCTCCCAGCGTCGCAGCCCAAGCCGCAATGCCCAGCCGGCGCCACGCGACATGCCGCCAATAGCGCGGTGCTCCCGATCAGCGAGGCTGCGGTAGTTCCGGTCGATGTACGGCACCAGGTGATCGACCAGGCGTTGGCCAAAGCCGGGACCGGCCTCCACGTTCCAGTAGCGGTCATCGGGGAAGACGATGATGAAGGGAGAGACTTCTTTTTCCAGGAATAACCTATCCATGACTGCTACCGTGCCAAGCCTTACCCACTGGTCGGAGGTATAGGTTTGCCCGTGTAGCAGGTACAGGACCGGATAGTCCAGATCGGGCATCTCGTCGTAGCAGGGCGGCAGGTAGATCAAGTATTCCTGTGGCGGCTTGGTCTCCTCAACAGTGCCTTGTTCCACATGCCCGGGCTGGGTCAAGCAGCCGAGCGGTGTCGCTGTCGGGGTTGGTGTAGGCGGTAATAGAGTTGCTGTTTGTGTGGGAGTTGGGGGGATCGTTGTGGCTGTGGAAACAGGTTCGACTGACGGTACGCAGGCCCAAAGTCCGGCGAGAAGCGGGATGAGAAAAAGGGTTCGGCGAAGGCGTATCATCAGGACCATCTGCTTGCGATTTTTCAACCTTCGCATTATACTCGTCTCGCTCGGGGTGTAGCGCAGTTGGCAGCGCACCGCGTTTGGGACGCGGGGGCCGGCGGTTCAAGTCCGCCCACCCCGACTCAAAACCGCCGGTCCACAATACGGTCGGCGGTTTCCCCATTAAGGGGATTTCACCGTCCGCCCACCCCGACTCAAAACCGCCGGTCCACAATACGGTCGGCGGTTTCCCCATTAAGGGGATTTCACCGTCCG
>JAABUE010000030.1 GCA_011389535.1 Anaerolineales bacterium | reverse complement strand
TGCTTTGCGGGAGAATGGTCATGACGTTGCCTGGATTCGAGAAGATGCACGGGGGAGCAGAGATGAACAAGTACTTGCCCTCGCACAGGAAGAGAAACGCATTCTAGTAACCTTTGACAAAGACTTCGGAGAACTTGCATTTCACTCAAAACTTCCCTCTACACTTGGCATCGTTTTATTCCGCATTGTTCCAAGGTCCTCTCAACACATTGCCCAAGTAGCTGTACAAGCGCTTGAAAGCCGAAACGATTGGGAAGGACATTTCTCAGTCATAGAAGATCAACGTATTCGAATGACTCCTCTTCCTAAAAATTAGTCCGCGAAAGCGGACTTTTCAATTCAATTATGGACACATCCCTCACCCCATTCTTCAACCCACGCGGTGTGGTCATCGTTGGCGCATCCACATCGCTTGAGAAATTAGGCTACGGCGCGGCCCGCAACTTGGTCTACAGCGGCTATAACGGCGCGATCCATTTCGTGGGGCAGAAAACGGGCACGCTGTTCAACCGCCCGCTTGACACCGGCCTGTCGCAGGTGCCCGACCCGGTCGACCTGGCGGTCCTGATCGTGCCGGCGCCCGCCACGCCCGAGACGCTGGAGGCCTGTGGGAAACGCGGCATTCGCGCGGCTATCGTGGTCGCATCCGGGTTTCGCGAGGCCGGGCCGGAGGGGGCCGCGCTCGAAGCACGATGCCTGGAAGCCGCCCGCAGGCACGGCATCCGCCTGGTGGGGCCTAACTGCATCGGCAGCCTGGATACCCACCTGCCGATCGATACCACCTTCCTGGCCCCGCCCATGCCCGCCAGAGGCCACATCGGCTTCGTCTCGCACTCGGGAGCCTTCTGCGCCGCGATCATCGACTGGGCTCGCAACCACGGATTCGGCTTTTCGCGGCTGATCAGCCTGGGCAACCAGGCTGACGTCAATGAAACGGACATGCTGCCGGTCGTGGCCGCAGACGAGCACACCCACGTTATCGTGTTGTATCTCGAAGGGGTTGGGGACGGCAGACGTTTTGTCGAGGTTGCCAGGGAAGTGACCAGTCGCAAGCCGGTCATCGCGCTCAAGGTCGGGCGCTTCGAATCCGGGCAACGGGCTGCTGCCTCGCATACGGGCGCATTAGCCGGCTCCGACACCGCCTACGAGGCCGCCTTTGAAAAGGCTGGCATCTTCCGGGCTGGTTCCGCCGAGCAGATGTTCGACTGGGCCCAGGCGCTGGCAGCCTGTCCCCTGCCCCTCGGGCGGAACGTGGCCGTGCTGACCAACGCAGGCGGCCCCGGTGTGATCGCCGCCGACGCGTTGGAGGTCAATGGCCTGCTCATAGCGAACCTGTCTCCCGAAACCAAAAAGGCTCTAGCCGAAATGCTGCCCCCTGCCGCCAGCGTCCACAATCCGGTCGATATGCTGGCTTCCGCCACCCCTGGGCAGTACGCGGACTGCCTTTCCACGCTGCTGGCCGACCCCGGCGTAGACGCAGTCCTGGTCATCCTGCCGCCGCCGCCGATGTACCACACCGAAGAAGTAGCGGATGTGCTTATACCTATCATTCAAATCTCCAAAAAACCGGTCTTGGTGGCCTTGCTCGGCTCAGAACTGACCAAAGAGGCCGCCAAACAGTTCCAGCGGGCGGATATCCCGACTTATACGTTCCCGGAGAAAGCCGCGTCCGCATTGGGGATTCTGGCTCGCAGAACGGAGTATCTCACCACTGAGACCACGGAGTTCACAGAGAAAAAAGAAAATAGCTCCGTGGTCTCAGTGGGCTCTGTGGTAGAAAAAACACCTGAAGAACTGGTCGCTTCTTACGGCATACCAACTGCACCGATGAGACTCGCCACCAGCTCGGACGAGGCCGCCCAAATCGCACGCGAACTGGGCTATCCACTGGTGATGAAAATCGCTTCGCCGGACATTTTGCATAAGTCTGATATTGGCGGGGTACTGCTTGATGTTTCCAGTAAGCAAGAAGTATACATTGGTTACGCGCATCTTATGGAAATAGCCAGTCTTACACGACCGAATGCTATAATCGATGGCGTTTATTTGCAGCGCCAAATCCCACCCGGACAGGAAGTCATCCTGGGAGCAGTCCAGGACCCGCAATTTGGGCCGCTGATCATGTTCGGGTCCGGGGGTATCGAAGTGGAAGGGCTCAAGGACGTGGCCTTTGCCCTGGGACCGTTATCGCAGGCAGAGGCGGAGTCCCTGATGCGAAAAACCTGGGCAGGCCGCAAACTGGACGGCTATCGCAACATTCCCCGGGTAGATAAGTCCGCTGTGATCGAGGCAATCGTCCGTTTATCGGACTTGGCAGCTGAACATCCCGAAATTGCTGAAATCGAGATCAATCCCTTACGAGTGCTGAACAAAGGTGTGGTGGCTATCGACATAAGAATTAAGGCCTAACAATTGTACGGTGATTGCAAGGCTCAAAAAGCGTTCCACATGCTACTATGTTTTCACATCGCATAAGAGGCAGAGTCAAGTGAATTCAAGGTGGAACTGGCATGAGGCCGCTCTCGGTAAAATTGACCGGGACTATAGAGAATCATTTCTACGGGAAGATAAAACGCAGGCCCGAATTCTAATTGCAATTTCAGCTATTTGGGCGTTTGGATATTCTTACGTAGAATACATGGATCTTAAAACAGTTCCACTTTTTTATTTGTTGTTTGTACTTCGCTTCTTTTTTTCCAGCGCTTCCATCTGTCTCTCCTTAAAACTACCTCGAATTAACAACCCAAGCCTGTTTGATCTTGCAATACTTGCCTGGAGTATTGCTGTTGTGCTACTGACCTTCACCAGTAACCTTAGCAGAGCTGAACTAACAATAAAAACCATCAACGTCAGCCTTGCATGGGTACTCGGATTTTATTTTATACTCCCAACCAGGCATCTTTACAAATCAATACCCGCCCTGCTTATCTCGATTCTCAGTATTTACATTTTATACAATTACAAAAACCTGACCCTGCATGAAATAGGCATGCCAGTTCTGTTATCAAAACTCAGTGCGGTGGTGGTCATGAATATTATTGGTTTTGTAATAGCGTTGCGGCTTGACTCGCAAAGGTACCATCAATATTTGATCCAGAAAACCCTGATAGACGGGCGCGCGCAGCTGAAGGAAATGGCTACCTCTGATAGCCTCACGGGCATTTTTAATCGTCGTGGTTTTTTTGAAATTGCCAGTACAGAGTTTGACCGCTACCAACGATACGGAGAAAAGTTCGCATTTGCCATCATTGACGTTGATAAATTAAAGCGTATTAACGACACCTATGGTCACCCTGCCGGCGACCATTCCATTAAACTGCTCACCGAAACGATTAACGCGGAAAAACGTTCCTCTGATACGAGCGGGCGCCTGGCGGGCGATGAATTCGGCATTATCCTGCCCAACACAAGCGCCGGCCAAGCCCTGGAGGTGTTGTCACGCATAAAAAATAGTCTCGCAGACACAATTGTGGAATCCCCGAACAAACAGCAGTTTCAGGTCAGTTTTAGCGCCGGGGTCGCGAGCATCGATGAATCAGACAAATCCTTTGACGACTTATACCGGCGCGCAGATAAGGCCTTGCTGACAGCGAAACACCTCGGGGGAAACCGCATCAAAAAAGCCTGAAACAGCAAAAAATGTCCCTGCGGTACAATTGCAGCTATGCTTGAGCTATCTGCACTGATTTATTACCCCATCAAAGCCTGTCGTGGCTTCGAAGTGAACGAGACCACCGTGGAACGGATGGGATTGGCACATGACCGCCGGATGATGGTCGCCACTCCTGAGGGACATTTTCTCACGCAGCGGGAATACCCCAAACTTGCCCTCGTTACCCCATCCATTTCCAGCGACAAACTGACTCTCTCCGCCCCTGGCACGGAGGGACTGACCATCCCGGTCCTGAAGTCCGGGCCAACCCGCTCTGTGGACATCTGGCGCAGCAGGGGAGTGCAAGCCATTGACCAGGGTGAGCTGGCGGCCGGATGGTTTTCGGATTGGCTGGAGGCTGATGTGCGCCTGGTCCATTTCGCGGAAGGCTATGTCCGCAAGGTCAACGAGCAATACGCCGTCAATGCTGATGACCATACCGGCTTTGCGGATGGCTACCCTATTTTGCTGGCCTCAGAAGAATCGCTGGCAGATTTGAATGCCCGGATGGATACTCCGGTCCCGATGAACCGTTTTCGACCGAACCTTGTGGTCAGAGGCAGCGAGCCCTTCGCCGAAGATGCATGGTCTCGGATCTGCATCGGAGAGGTAGAGATGGCGGCTGTCAAGCCGTGTGCGCGCTGTGTGGTCACAACCATTGACAAGCAAACGCTGGAAAAAAGCAAAGAACCGCTCAAAACCCTGGCCACCTTCCGGAAACAGACAGGCGGGGTCATGTTCGGGCAAAACGTCATTCCATTAAACGAGGGCAGGCTGCAGCTGGGTATGAACGTGAAAATCCTTTCAAAAAGGTAGAAAACAATGCAACTCCTGATCGACACGCTGGGCTGGGTCGGCACAGTCATGTATCTGGTCGCTTATATTCTAGTCTCACTGAAAAAAGTAGAAGGGGATTCGCCACTTTATCAGGGCATCAACATCGTAGCAGGCCTCCTGCTGATTGCAAATACGTATTACTGGCGTGCTTATCCGTCCCTGGGATTGAATGTTACCTGGATAGCCATCGCTTTTTTTACGCTGGGACGCAGGTATCTGGTACGGATTAGTCATGTTACTTAATATTCAGTTATGGTAAATTAATTGTGTGACTGCCGTCTCTCGCCGCGACTTTCTTAAACTTGGCAGCCTGTCCCTGTTGAGCTCTGCTCTATTGCCCTTCGAGCCAGATGCTGACATCTACCGGGAACAGCCCGTTATTTATCGGATCAGCGAACGCTACAAGCGTATTGCCCTGACCTATGATGACTGTTACCTGGTCTCCATGTTGCACAAGCTTGAAGCGATCTTAGAACAGAATCCTGAAGTCCGCATTACGTTTTTCCCGGTTGGTGAGGCGTTGCTCAACAACCAGATTAAGGACCCGGGCGTGTGGAAGCGGTTTTACGATAAGGGACATGAGATTGGTTATCACTCTTATGACCACGCCAACCTGGAAATGGCCCCACCCGAGGGTGTTGTAGCTGACTTCGACCGCTGGTTGGATGCGCTCCGTGCAGTGCTGGGGGTAGAGCCGCAGGTGCGATTTGCAAGGCCACCCTTCGGAATTGTCAGCCGACCTTTTCTGTATATGTGCGCTCATCGTGGCCTCGTGCCCACAATATGGTCTACCGGATGGGGTGGGCCAACTGAAAGTATAGTCAAATATACGGTACCGAAGGTCCAACCTGGTGAGATTGTGCTCCTCCATACCCGCCCTGAAGATATAGATACCACGAAAAAAGCGTTGCCGGAACTGGCCAAATGTGGCATTCAACCCGTGACCCTTTCCCGCATGTACTTGGATTGGATCAAAGATCAGAATGAATCACCGGGATGTGATATTGATTCAACTTCTTTTGTACGCACCTGCATTGAATAAGAAAACTGATGCTTGCAAAAACATCAAATATATGTGACAATAGAAATGCCTCGTTTAGGATGCCCCCCTCATCCTAGGCGGGGCACTTTTTTATCCCCTGGCAAATCTGCTTATAACAATGATGAATATTTATCAGCGAACAGGGCTGGCTGACCACCTGTATGCCAGAACAGGGCAGTTTCATCCTCTTGGAAGAATCCGTTTCGGATCAAATCAATCAATCCTGCCGCAGCACGCCCGGTGTAGACCGGGTCAAGCAAAAGGCCTTCGTACCTGGCAAACAGCTTCACAGCCTCGCGCTCGGCATCGGTCAGCACACCGTAGCCGGCCTGACAATAGGCATCCGTCGCCAGAACATCATCCGGGGTGAATTCAATCCGTTCCCCAATCAACTCCGACGCATCGGAAGCCAGAGTGGAGACATGCGATTTCAGCCATGTCTCGGACTCATCAATGCTGACGCCGAGCACTTTTCCCCCGTAGCCAAAGACACGCTTGCCAAGCATTAGCCCGGCGTGCGTCCCGCCTGAGGAAGTGCCAAAGACGATCCAGTCCGCATTTACATTCTGTTTGACCAACTCAGCGATCGCAAAAGCGTACCCCAATGCTCCAACCGGGCTTGAGCCGCCATAGGGGACCAGATAGGGTTTTTTTCCAGCCTTGGTTGCGTTTTCAAAAGTTTCGTTCAAGACCCGTTCACGATCGGCACGGTCGGACACATGGACGATTTCAACCCCAAACATTCGATCCAACAACAAGTTGGCAGAAGGCTGCACAGGCATATCACCGGTCAGGACAAGCGTGCATTCGAATCCGAAACGAGCCGCAGCGGCAGCGGTCTGCCGGCAATGATTGGACTGGATCGCGCCCGCCGAGATCAACATTTTCGCTCCCTGTGCCTGCGCTTCTGCGACCAGGAATTCCAGTTTGCGGGTCTTGTTGCCGCCAAAGGCCAGCCCGGTCTGGTCGTCACGCTTGACGAGCAGGCGCGGGCCGCCGAGCAATTCTGTTAAGCGTGGAAGTTCTTCGATTGGGGTAGGGAGATGGGCAAAGTACAAACGGTCAACCATAGTATTCCTTTCTTTAAGAATTCACGAAGGGCACGGGGTGCACGAATTTTTTAAGATTAATAGACTGGTGTTCTTCGTGGATGCAATTCTAGTCTAGCACTTGTTGCGTACGTGCTTTGCCGCGCGAGCGCATCACGTCCAATACGCGGGGAATGACTTCCGAATACATTTTGTACCAGAGCGGTTTGGGCGTGTAATCCCAGGCGCCGAGCGTACGCACAACCTGCCCTCCCAGGCCTTCCTTGAAACGGAACACGCCCCACATCGGATCGTTCTCATTGAACTCATCTGGCGCGCCCCACAGGTCATACAGGCTGCATCCGGCTGCTTTGGCCCGCTGCATCGCTTCCCATTGCAGCAGGTGGTTCGGCATCTTTTCGCGGTGAGCTTCACGTGACATGCCATAGATGTAGTAGCCACGCCCGGCAAAATGAAAGACAAAAATTGCAGCGACTGGCTCCCCCTCCACTTCGGCGATCAAAGACTGTGCCGACGGTTGACTGTGGACAGTGGAAAGCGCCATGAATGTTTGCCATACAGTTTGATAATAGCCCTCATCACGAATGGCGAAACCATCCCGAACTGACGTTCCGGCATACATCTTGTACAGCAGGGGCAAGTCGCTCAAGTTGCCTACGCGCACGGTGACGCCTTTCTTGCCCGCCAAACGGATGTTGTAGCGCGTCTTCTGCTTCATGAGCGCAAGCAGTTCTTCTTCTGACGGAGAAAGATCGATCAGGACGGTGTTGCGGAACTGGATCTGGTCAGATGAAAATCTCCAGCCCCTGTGCTTCAATTCTGAGCTCACAGCTTGCCCGCCGTCATCTTCAACTGCTCCCTCGCCCCCCGGGATTCCCCTCCCGAGCACTACGTCAGGATCGATTTTCAGGAATATAGCGCCCTGTCTCTTTGCGAACGACTGCAGATCGTCCAGCACCCGCTTTCGCAGTAGCTCATCCGACCAATCCATGAGCGGACCTTTTGGTATGTATAAAATGTTCAGGCGCGCCGCAAACCCGCGGACAGGGATGCGGCGTTTAAGTACCATCGTGGCGGCGATAACGTCCGACAAGTCTAATTTGTCCAACGAATCTGACATGTCAGACCTGTAAGACTTCTTCGACCAAACAAACGGCATCGGCTCCCAGCCATATCTGGCTTTGATCTGCGACCATTCCCAGGTTTGCAATAAATGTGGATCGGGCAAACCGGCAATCAGGGTATTCCATTCAGCGGCATTCCCGGCAAATGGCTGCATTATCCCACCTCCCGGCCAGCCATCCGCCAGAGATATAACTTGTAAAGCCAGGGATTGTAAACCCGATCGATCGCCTGCGCTGCTCGCTTCAACCGGCCGCCAAAGCCGCGCTTGAAACGATAAACGCCCCATAAACCATCGCTGCGTTCGGTAAAGAGGGCTTCGAGGGTCTCTTCCTCTTCATCGGGAACGCCCCACAAGTCGTACTCTTGCGCGCCTCTGGAGCGCGCCCAGCGCATGGCTTCCCACTGCAACAGGTAGGTCGGCATGCGGTTGCGCTCTTCGTCGTTGGATGCGCCGTAGACGTACCAGGCGCGCCGTCCAAGGGCGAAGACCATCAAGGCAGCCAGCGGTACGCCTTCATATTCGGCCACAAGCAACTCGGCCATGCCGGTCGGATGGAACAACTCGTAGGCACGCCGGTAATAATCCAGGCTATGGACTCCGAATTCGTCCCGCCCGCCGGTAACGAGCATCATTTTGTGAAAGGCAGGCAGGTCATCCCAGGGACGAACGGTCACGCCTTTTTTTTGAGCCAGACGGATGTTGTAGCGGGTCTTTTGTTTCATGCGGGCGAGGAGTTCGTCTTCAGTTCCGCGTAAGTCAACGCTAATGGTGCGAGGAGGTTGGATGTTGTGAAGCGATGTGCGAAGTGCGATGTGCGAAGTACCAAATGGAACAGTTTCTCCATCCAAAAAGTCAAGTTCGATCTTGAGAAACACTGCTCGACGTTGCTTACAAGCCACATCCACTTCCGCCCAAAACGGACCGCTAAAAGCTAACTGTTGAACGCTTAAAACTGGCTTCGGCAGGTAGGCCAGAGTCAGGCCGAGGGGCAGGCGGCGAAACAGGATCTGGGCGCCAGGCCCATCGTCCAGGATGAGGCGGACAGGATCCCATCCAAAGGTGGATTTCAACTCTCCCCATTCTCCCGTCTGGAGCAGGTGTGCATTGGGATGGTTTGTTAGAAAGGATTTCCAATCGGCCAGGGATACTTCGGGCATGACGGTCTCGATATCTTAAGGCAGCCCTATGCCTGCATCCATGCAACCGTCTCCTTCAAGCCCTCGTCGAGCGAAACCTGTGCCTTAAACCCTATTATCCGCGCAGTGAACTCCAGGCTGCCTACGGAACGGTAGATGTCACCTGCACGCGGTTCGGCAAATATCGGGTCGGGCGCATCCGGAAATAGATCGTAAAGCACTTCCAGCAAGTCCAGTAAGCGCGTCTCCTGCCCGGTACAGACGTTAAAAACCTGGCCGGGAGCATCGGGATGTTCCGCAGCCACCAGATTGGCGCGGACGACATCACGCACGTTGATCAGATCTCGGGTCTGGCCGCCATCGCCAAAAACGGTTACGGGCTTGCCATCCAGCAGGCGGCGCACAAAAATCGGCACGGCAGCCGCATACATCGAGTCCGGTCGCTGGCGTGGGCCGTAGACGTTGAAATAGCGCAGCGCCACCACGTCCAGTCCAAAGGCTTGCGTAAATAGCTGGGCGTAAATCTCATCCGTGCGTTTGGAGGCGGCATAAGGGGAAAGAGATTGGGTTGGGGTCGTTTCCTTTAACGGCAATGCATCCGATTCCCCGTAGACTGCCGCACTGGATGCAACGACGACTCGTTTCACGCCAGCACTCCGGGCCGCATCGAATAAACCAGCCGTAGCAGTCACATTCACATCGAAACAAATCTGTGGTTTTTCCATGGATTCGGGGACAGAGACGAAGGCTGCCTCGTGAAAGACAACGTCCACATCGCGGACGGATTCCTGCACAACAGCATGATCCCGCAGGTCCCCCTCCAAAACTTCAAACTTGCTGCCGTTAAACTGCTCAACCAGGCCAGCCAGATTTTCCCGTTTTCCGGTTGAAAAATTATCCAAGACACGAACGCTTGCACCCTGCTCGAGTAAGGTGCGAACGATATGAGAACCGATAAAACCGGCACCGCCGGTGACCAAATATTGCATTATCTTCCACTCCTGCTTAAAACTGTGCTGATTGTTCGCAAAATGATATTCAAGTCCATTGGCAGACTGCGATGCTTGATGTAATACAGATCATATTCGATCTTTACTTCAGTATCTTTGACCGTTGCGACATAACCATAGTTGATTTGTGCCCATCCGGTCAGGCCCGGCTTCGCAAGCAGGCGGGCACGGTAGAACGGAACCTTTTTTTGGAATGCTTGCACCAGTTCAGGTCGTTCAGCACGCGGCCCGACCAGACTCATCTCTCCATGCAAAACATTCCAAAATTGCGGCAGTTCGTCCAGGTGGGTTATTCGCAGAATATTGCCGACCCGCGTGACACGTGGATCATTCTCCTCTGTCGGGCGTATTTCCCCGTCTGCCTCTGCGTCCTTGTGCATCGTTCGGAATTTATAGATCTTAAAAAACTTGCCACCCTGGCCCAAACGCGGTTGAGAGTAAAAAATCGGTAACCCGCTATCAATGAGAGTGGCTATTGCTACGAAGGGGAATGAGATGAAAAAAACCAGTAAACCGGCTAAACCTCCTATAATGTCCAGTATCCGCTTGACCAGTAAGTACATCCCGCTTACACGCGCTTGATCAGTAAAGGACCGAATGATCCAGTCTGACTCCAGGTGATGAATGGGAACACGCCCGACCATTTCCTCATAAAGCGTGGGCATCCGTGTGACTTCAACCCCCTGCTCCTGTGCATCCAGGATCGTCTGAAACGTTGCGCCCTGAATCTCGCCGCTGACCGCAACGACAATATCGGATATTTTATAAGTCTCAATCAAATTTAGCAATTCAAAGCTCTGGCTGATGACGGGAAAACTGCAGATCGATTTGCCCAGTTTTTGCGGGTCGTCATCGAGAAATCCTACCAGCTTGAACGGGGGCGGGTTTTGGTCAAGGTAGGCTTCGGCCAACGTATGACCGGCTTTGCCCGCACCAACCACCAAAAAATGACGCAACTGGCCGGGAGAGGTATAAAAACGGATGTAAAGTGAACGCCACAGTAATGTCAGCAAAGACGAGTACAGCAAGAATGCGCCAAAGCCAACACGGGGTAAGGAACCCGGCTCGGCCCGGAGAATAAATACCAGAGAGTAAATCACCAACCCTACAAATGCAGAAATGATAATTCCCCGGATCGTCTTGCGCAAGTTTGCGGCCGTGTGCGGCTCGTACAACTCGATCATCAATAAAAACCAGGCTAACGGAAGCATATAAAACCAGAACGGGATATTGATATTCTGCATCAACTGTTCGATCACCCTGGGCCTGAATCCGTCCGCCACCAACAGATAACGCTGGTACTCACGCCAGGTATAGCTGGCAGCAAACACCGATGCGATGGCCATCAACATATCTCCAACGAACAAAAGGGCGCGATGTTCGCTTGGCCGAAGGCGCAATCGTTGCGGTTGGTGATTAGCCATGCTTTGAACTGTCCATAGTTGAGAGGCTCATGCTCCACAGGAAAGCAGCGCCCCAGGCCAGGTGCATTGTGGCAATCGAAAGCGGCAAACCTATGGAAAGATATAATTTACGATGCTGAATAGCAGAGAATACACCTGCTAGCATGAGTACTGTAACATATAATGCGAGTTCCAGCCCAAGCACCCAGGCTGCAGGCGGCCACCAGGCCAAAAAAGCGAATACGATCAAGCTGGCCACAAATAGCGGCGGCAGGCTTTGTCGCCAGCGCAGCGTTCCCGGGTAGCGGCGCAGCATCCGGAACTTCCAGTAGCCGTAACGCCAGTATTGGCGGGCCAATTCCCGCAAGGTGGAGCGGGCATAATAAACGGTGACAATTTCAGGGTCCAGCCAGACGCTCCCGCCGCTTTGACGGATGCGGGCGTTGAACTCGTAGTCCTCGTTCGAAAGCAGGGATTCGTCAAAGGGTCCGATCTTGTCGATCAAAGAACGGTGGAACGCGCCAAACGGAACGGTATCCACCCGCGAAGCCCGGGCGCCGATTCGATAGCCGGCGTCTCCAACTCCCAGCGGGTGGGCAGCCGTGACAGCGATTGATTCAGCAATCCAGCTATTGCCACCCGGCTCGATCTGCCACACGCCTCCGACGTTTTCGCCAAGGCCTGAATCAAGCGCCGCCAGGCAGCGTTCTACGTAATTGGGATAGGGTCTGGAGTGGGCGTCCATACGAATAATAAATTCGCCGAGGGAAGCTTGAATGGCACAGTTAACAGCTGAGGGGATGCTGCGGGCAGTGTTGTCGACAATCCGCACCAGTAAATCAGGATGACCGCTTTGAAAATCTGCGATCGCATCACGGGTTCCATCTTCCGATAAGCCATCCGCGATCACCACCTCCATGCTCGTGCACGGATAGGTCTGGTGAAAAATAGCTTCCAACAGCTGGCAAATGGTTGCCTGTTCGTTGTAGCAGGGAACGATAATCGATACGCGTGGCGGCATAAGCAGTCATACGGATTATACAGGTTTTATGCAATCCGTAATGTGATGTTTTTTTGCGCAAGAGGGTATTAGCCGCGGGTTCTACACGCGGCTGGTAGACGAAGAATGTTGTCTCTGCCCCTCCCGGTTACGAACTGCGATTCTACCACTGTGTGCGGATGAGCGATGTACAGTTAGCAGTACCCAGTGATCGGTAATTTTGGATCAGTCGCCACGGTCAGGCGAGACCAGCGCAACAGCTTCGATTTCCACGGCTACTCCTTTGGGCAATCCGGCCACGGCGACGGTGGAACGAGCAGGAGGGTTCTCGGAGAAGAATTCGGCATAGACGGCGTTCATCTTGGGAAAATCGGCCATATCGCGCAGGAAGACGGTAGTCTTGACGACATAGTTCAACCCGGAATTGGCCGCTTCGAGCACCCGCTTCAGATTATTCAACACCTGGCGCGTTTCGGCTTCCACCCCGCCGCTGACGATTTCCATCGTAGCCGGGTCCAGGCCGATCTGCCCGGCGGTGTAGACCATCTGCTCGGTGCGGACCGCCTGCGAGTAGGGGCCAATGGCGCCCGGCGCTTTGTCGGTGTGGATGATCTTTTTGCCCTCAGTTGTAGACATGCGTTACTCCTTTAATTTTTTAATCTCTTTTCAAAAGCAGCATCGTCAAATCATCGGACTGGGCTTCCGCGCCGACAAATTTGTCCAGATCCACCTCGATGCGCTGCAAAATCTTCTCGGCAGACTTATCCCCTGCGGCCTGTAGTGCGGCGATGATGCGTTCTTCGCCGAAGAAGTCCCCGCCTGAGGAAAAGGCTTCGCTCAGGCCGTCGGTGTATAGCAGCAAGCCATCGCCAGATTTTAATTCGATCCTGCGATCTTCCATGCTTGTGCCTTCTATGACCCCCAGCGCCATGCCCGTGCGCGTCAGGCGTTCTATTTTGCCGTCAGCGGTTAGCAACAAGGGAGGGTTGTGTCCCGCGTTGGCGTAGACCAGTTCTCCGCTTTCCGGGTAAAGCATGGCATATACAGCCGTGACGAACATACCCTGCTCCGTATCCGGGATGAGCAGGTCATTGACACGGCGCAAGGCTTCGGCCGGTGATTCGGTCCCGATCACGGAAGCACGCACCAGCGTGCGGGTGAGCGCCATGAAGAGCGCTGCCGGGATGCCCTTATCGGCCACGTCCGCGATGAACAGGCCTATGCGCCCCTCCGGCAATTCCATCACGTCGTAGAAATCGCCGCCCACCTGGCGCGCCGTCAACCAGCGGGCTGCCAGGTCCCAGCCGGCGAGCAGCGGCAGGGTCTCCGGGATGAAAGTGTGCTGGATCTGGCGGGCCAGCTCGACTTCGGTCTCGAGGCGCTCACGGCGAACCATCTCGTCTTGCAGACGGTCATTTTGGATCGCAAGAGCTGCCTGCTGGGCGATGCCATTGATGATGTCCAGGCGGCGGGAGCGGAAGCGCAATCCGCCCGGGGCTTCCTGGACCAACAAAACTCCGAAGTTGTCATTCTTGATCAATAACGGCACAGCCAGAAGAAGCTGACGATTGGTGTTCAGGGCTTCGTTCTCGGCGGCTTCGTCCAGGGCTTCTTTTTTCAGCCAATCCTGCAGGGATTCAAGCTCACTGCTCGGGAAAGCCAGCATGCGGGCTCTCTCGCGAGCGGCATCCAAAAGGGGTGAGTCAGTTCGATGGTAATCGCTCTCCCAGAACGCGATCTCATCCTCTTCGGAAAGGCCAAACTCTTCGTATGGATGGAAAGTTTCTCTGACCGCATCCCACAGGTACAAAACACAACGCTCGACGCCCACCAGGATGGGCATGATGCGGATGATAGTCCCCAGGATTTCATCGAGATCGTTCAAACTGACGACAGCTTGCGCCACCTGTAACAAAGCCGCAGAGGCGTAGGCCTGTTCCTGGGCTGAATCATACAGGCGGGCATTTTCGATCGCTACAGCGGCATAGCTGGCAAAAGTGGTGGTCTGGGCCTGGGCTTCGTGGCCGTAACGCCCGGGAGTCGAATGTGACAAAGCCAGCACACCAACCGGCTGGTCTCCAACGCGTAAGGGCGCACCGATGGAAGAATAGTCATTATTAAACCCTGCGGCCAACCCTGAGGGCCACATCGGGTCACTTGGCTGGCGGATCACCGGCCGGTCGGAAACCAGGATGCTCATCATGGCGATTGAGGCCTCAGGCGAGCTTTGGCGGGCATCCTCCAACCGCTCAACGCTGCACCCATTGACCGCAGCCAAGTACAAATCTCCCTCCTCGAACAACCAGATTGATGAGACATCAACTGGCAGGGTGTTATTCAACTCCGACAAGATTGCATCCAACACCTGCTCTACCCCTACATTGGCAGAAAGCAGTCCTGCCACTTCGCGCAGGCTGTCGGCGATCTTGCGCCGCCATTGTTCGGAGGAATACAGGTCAGCGTTGTGGATCGCCGATGCAATATTATCCGCCACCGCTTCGAAGATCACACGGTCTTCATCTGTGAAGGCGTTGAGCTGATCGCTCTGCACATCCAAAACACCCACAACCTGTTGGTCGAACAACAACGGAACACACAATTCCGAGCGTACGTTCTTGGGCGGGAAAGGCGAATCGATGTAACGCTCGTCCTGGCTGACATCGTTTGCAAGAACCAGTTCACCTGTCCGCGCCACCCAGGGGATGATGCCCTCGGGAGTATCCAAAGGGATCGCGTAACCCTCCTGTTTTTTGCTGCGCACCCCGCTGCCAGCCTCATAAATGATCTGACGACGGTTCGGATGCACGGTGAACAAATGCACATAGGGATAGCCAAACTTTTTATGGATCAGTTCTGCCGCTTTGTGCATCACTTTGCTTAGATCCAGGGAGGAGGTGACCGCGTCGCTTACTTCGGCGATAAGCGCCAGCTGGTCAGCGCGGCGGCGCAAGTCACTGTACAGGTGCGCGCCTTCCACGGCACGGGCAATATTGGCTGCCAGCGCGTCCAGGATCAACAGATCATTGGGATGGAAAGCATGCAAAAGGTCGCTCTGGATGTCCAGGACACCCAGTACGCGGTTTTCAAGCTTCACAGGTAGGACGAGCTCAGATTTCGTCTCAGGAAGGTTTGGAATAGAGCGGAAACGTTGATCTGTCCCGACGTTTTCCACCAGGATGCGTTCCCCGGTCTGAGCGGCTTCCCCGATTAAGCCCTGCCCAAGCTCCACTTCCAGCGTTCGCTGCGCCTTGTGGCGCCCCTTGCGCGGAGCAGAGGCGCTGGAGCGAAAACGAAGTTTTTGTTCGCCAGGCTCGCGTGTAAAAATGCTTACATAATAATAATGAAATGTTTTTTGAATCAGTTCAGTTACACGGCTTGCCAGTTGATCCACATCCATCACGTTGGCAATCTGGGCGCTGACTTCGCGCACCAGGTTGATCTGGCTCAGGCGAAAGCGTTCCACTTCCACCCGATGGGCAGCGTATAAACCAACAGAAATGATTTGCGCCAGGCCCTCCAGAAGGTCCAAATCTTCCTGGGGAAAAGAATCAATGTGGTCCCGGCCAACGCGCAGCACGCCCAGGATAAAGCCCTGTTCTTCGAGCGGGAAGACTGCGCAAATTCCCTTGGAAGAGTCTTTTAAGGAGTATGTGTGGATAACGGGTTTGCCCGTACGAAAGGCTTCGCGCATCTCCTCCAGTTCCGGCTCGGGGGGGAAGAGCAGCTCCTCGTCCCGGTCAGGTAAACGGAAGAGGCTTTCGTGCAGCCACACATCCACTTTACCGGCCACCAGGCGCCGGGTCATGCTTATGATGCGGTCTCTTTGGGCTCCCAGCGATGTTGTGCTGACTAGTTGTTCTCCAAGGCCAGCAAACGTTCGCCAGTCCGACGATCCGGGAGAACGTTTTGAGTTCATCCGCTATCCCCCAGGCGTTTGATCATCGTCAATATGTTGCCGGTTTCAGGGGATGATTCGTAGGAGACTTCATCCATCAGCTTGCGCATCAGGTACATTCCCAGCCCGCCGATCTTGCGTTCCGAGAGAGCAGCTTTGACATTGGGTTCAGGCACACTGGCAGGGTCGAAAGGTTTCCCATGATCTCGCATAATGATTTTCAATTTGTTTTCGGAAATGCTTATGTCTATCTCAAGTTTTCCGCCCGTAACACCAGCGTAAGCGTGCTCGATAATGTTGGAGCTGGCCTCATCGGCCGCCAGTTGGATGGCATAAACCTCTTTATCCGAGAAACCGACCTGGCGCGCGGCTTCAGCGACAATTTCCCGGATCTTATCCAGGTTATCAAAATTGGCGTCAAAAACGATTTTGCTCATCTTGGCAGTCAAAAGCCGCCTACATCCGCAGACGGAGGCGGCTTGTTTTCTAATAATGCAATAGCTATTGAAACGGGCTAGAAACTGCCGACCGCATCGATAGGATCGGCGTAAGTTTTAAACAGTTCGGTAAACCCGGCTAATTCCAGGGCTTCCTGGATACGCTCAGGAACCGAAGCCAGAACGATCTCACCCCGGTTATACCGTTTGCAAAGCCGCTGGCTGGCGAGCAAAGACCGGAAGCCAGCGCTCGACATATATTCCAGTCCGCCCATATCCAGCACAATCTTGTAGCGGCCGTTACCGGTAACGTTTTCGAGCGCTTCGGCTAGCTGAGGCGCCGTACTACTATCAACACGCCCATTCACTGAGACCAAATCACAATTTCTGAACTGTTTGGTGGTAACTTCCATCTTTATTCCTCCAAGAATGAGGGGTTCTTTGTCAAGTGCCGCAACTTCCTTAAGCTGGAGGGTGTCCGGCTGGTTTCCAAGATGCTCTATGGAGATTGACCTGGGCTTCATTAATCTGGTTGCGGTACAAGCAAAAAAATTATATCACGAGTGAAGCGTAGCCAAGCCGGTGAATTTATGGCAAAATACTCCCATGCCCCGTTGGATCCCCATTTTCATCGCAGCGTTACTTGGACTCGCACTTGGACTGGTCTACGGTTGGAGAATTGCTCCAGTCCAATATACCGACATCACCCCCGACGTTCTGCGCATCGACTACCGGACCGATTATGTGCTGATGGTTGCCGAAGCCTATCGCGTAGAAGAAGACCCTATGCTTGCTGCCCAACGGTTGGCCGTTTTTGGCAGCGAACCGCCAGCGCTCATTGCCGAGGAAGCGTATGACTATGCCCGGCAGACCAGCTATCCTGCGGATGACCTGAGCCTTATTCAAGAGCTAATGGTTGCACTGCAAGCCTGGCAGCCAATTCTCGGGACAAACCAGCCATGACGGTAAAACCAACACTCATTGCATCACTCTTTGCGCTGCTGGTTGGCTTTGGAATCGGTCTGGCCTACGCGTGGGTGATCCTTCCCGTTCAATCTGTGGACGCGCAACCGCGTGTGCTAAGGAATGATTTCAAGGATGATTTCCGCTCCGCTATCGCCGCCGCTTACGCCTCCAACGCGGATCTGGAACGCGCTCGTTCCCGCCTGGACCAGCTCGGCGACCCAGATCCCTACCAGGCCCTGAGCGCCCAGGCGCAGCGGATGCTGGCCGCCGGGGAGCCTATGGAATCAGTTCAAAAGGTTGCCTTACTGGCCTCCGCTTTGCAGGAAATGCAACCGGTAGCGATCGAACCATCCGCTACAGAAACACCGGTCCCCTTAAATACTCCAGAAGAAACCGGCCAGCCGCCGGACTCAGAAACGGATACGGCTGAAACGCCCGAACCGACAACAGAAGCCGAACCGGTCAGTACGTCTGCCCCGGCGATGACCACTACACCCAGACCCAGCCGAACGCCGACACCCACCCTGGGCGCGCCCTATCAACTGGTGGGAGAGGATCCGGTCTGTGACCCTGAACTGGAAGAAGGCCTGCTACAGGTGGTGGTGACCGATCTCTCGCGCAGGCAAATCCCTGGTGCGGAAATCATCATTGTCTGGAACAGCGGCGAAGAACACATCTTTACCGGCTTGAAGCCCGAACTCGGCCACGGCTACGCAGATTTCCTGATGACGCCTGGGGTAGCCTATTCCGTCCGCATGGCGGACGGCGGTACACCTGCTTCAGAATTATCCGCACCTGACTGCACAACAACGGACGGAGAACCCTATGTCGGTGGGATGCGAATTACATTTCAACAACCGTGATTTAAGCGAACAGCCGCGGTTATCACCCGCGGCTGTTCGCTTATGAAGTTAGGCTTCTTCCGAAAAAGAAGGTTAGTAGTGGAGTGTTGTCTTCCCCGGGAAATGATAGCAAGCGTTATGGGACAATATTAAGTGCATCCGCCCCAACCCGGATTTCGATATCCACTGGTGAGCCGGGGTCCGGGCTGAACACAATTTGATTTACAGCATCGACCCTGAAGACTGTGATCAGGTACCGCAGGGTATACAGCTTGGGCCCGTACATCACAATCGTGGTGCGACCATATTGCTGGTCAGCATACCCACCCGCTTCGACCACCTGCATGCCTTGGGCAAGCAAGTAATTGCCAGTCCGTTCGGGCAGGCCTTCTGTATAGGTACCGTTCACGATGCGCAAGCGTGCGGCATCCTCCTGCATCAGCAATGTATGATCACCGCTGGCCATCGGGCTGAGCGGCCCCGCAGCCGAGAATATCTCGTCCCGCAGGACGCGGATCTTATCCGGGAGAGGCTTAAAAATAGCGGCATCCTGCCCACCCAGGACCACGTTATCGAACGCGACCATGGTGTAATCGATCACACCGCGCTTGATGTTTTCCCGCGGAACCTGGGAGAGCAATACCCCCAGCTTCAAGGCATCATCGAAGCTCAGGTTCGTGCGCAGGCCTGCCTCAGCCTCAGCGTAAATTCGCGGCGCCTTGGAGACCATGGTAGAGAAATTCTGAGGCGAGAAGACCTGGTCCACCAGCGCCATGACAACTTTCTGCTGGCGGTTGGCGCGGTCCACGTCGCCGCCTTCCGTATAGCGGGTACGCGCAAATCCCAAGACCTCATAACCCCAGTAATTCTTGCAGTTTGGCCCCATCTTGACCGGCGGTTTGGGGCCGATCGGGTCAATCGTGACTCTTTCGCCCGGGCACAGGTACAGGCCACCCATCGCGTCGATGGCTTCCTCAAACGCGTTGAAGTCCACCTGAGCATAGTACTGGATCGGCACCCCAATAAATTGCTCCACCGTTTTCATAGCCAATCCCGGTCCGCCACCCGGCAGCCGGCTGCCTTCTCCGGAAGAATAAGCGGTGTTGATGCGGCTGTACCCAAAACCGGGGATATTGACCCACATGTCACGCGGGATGGAAAGCATCCCGGCAGTTTTGCTGACCGGATCGATGGTGAACAGGATCAGCGTATCCGAGCGCGGCGCGCCCTGGCCCTCTTCCCAGTCGCGCTCGTCCAGGCCAATGAAAAGGAGCGTCACCCGGCTGCCGCCATCCCAAGCGGGTGGCAAGTCGCCTTCAGGGATGCCCACATCTTCGGGGACAGGAACAGCGCCGGAAACTTCGGGTTCCCCTTGCTCGTTATATCTTACAGCTACACCAGGCAAATCGGTGATGTCCCAACCGACCACAAAGTTGCGTGTCAGGATAAAGGCCGGGATTGCCAGAGCAATCGCGACCAATACTACGATGATTTGCAAGACCGATATTTTTTTCAAGAAACTTAAATCAAACTTTTTCATTCTTCCTACCGTATTATCTCAAAAAGATGGGGGAAGTAGGGTGGTTCGGAACGGGCTTGGCCCGTTCCGAACCACCCCACACCCCGTTCTAGTAAAATTGTCACATTCTCAAACTACTCAGGTTTAAGATAAACCATGTTCAAGCCCAACCGTTCCAGGCCCTCTTCCGCCCAATGTTGTAGCAGAGCGGAGTCTTCTTCGAGAGCGGCCATAAAACTCGGGATAGCAGCATAGTCGCCAATCTCAGCCAGCGCGCGCAGCGCGTTGATCCGGGCCCTATGAGGTGCATCTTTGGGGATGTCCAATAGGGAAGGTACCGCGGGATTGCCGATGATGACCAGCGCATTTCGAGCCAGGTCCGAGGCCATGGTGTCCTCGTCGCTCAAGGCCCGGACGAGGGGCTTGATGGCCGTTTCATCGGGCTGATGGCACAACCCGAGCGCTGCCGCCTGGCGCACTTCAGGGGCCGGGTCATACAGAAGCGGGAGCAGCCATTCGGTCCGTGCTTGAGGCGATTGGGCCAGCGTACGAAGCGCCCACCAGCGCTGATCCACGTCCGCAGATCTCAACAGGTCACCCAAGGCCGGGAAAGCGGCTTCACCAAGCTCCACCAGGCCTGGGACAGCGTTCTCAGCGCGCGTTTCATCTCCACTGGTCAGGTCAGCCAGCAGTTGATCCAGAACAGACACAGAAATCAATTACTTTGCTGGAGGTGGAACAGGTAAGTTCTCTGTTTCCACGCTGACCCATTTATCCCCTTCATCGATCAACATGACCGGTATATCGTCCACAATTGGATATTTACGGCCACAATCCTGACAAATCAGCCAGGAATCTTTGTACAGGGTGAGCAGGCCTTCCTTCTCGCGGACACAATTAGGACAACGTAAAATTTCAAGCAAATCTTGACTGATCATGTAAGCTCCATTTCACCAGTGTAGAATTTTACCATTCTATCGTTCAAATTGGCAATTTGCCATCAGTGCCAATGCAGAGATCATCTAAAAAAGAGGGGGGAATGTGGGGTTATCCCACACCCCGTTACCTTGAGATGATACCTAATGAATGATGTCCTGCGCATCCGTTCCTACGCGCACTTCGATATCCACCGATGAATCCGTATCCGGGCTGAACGATATTTGACGCCTCGATTCAACTCCCAGAACAGTCACAAGGTACCGCAAGGTGTATAACTTCGGACCATATACCACGATGACCGTGCGGTCATAGCGGCGATCGGCGGAACCATCCGATTCAACCACCAGCATGCCCTGATCAGACAGATAACTTCCAATTTGTGCGGATAGGCCATCGATATCCGTCCCGTTGACAACCCGGACGCGAGCCGCATCTGCCTGCATCAGCTCATCCGGATCGCCGCTGGCGATTGGGCTAAGCGGCCCGGCTGCTGAAAAGATCTCATCACGCAGCAGGCGCACCTCGTCCGGGTAAGGTTTCAGGACGCTGGCTCTCTGCCCATCCCTCATGATCACGCTCCCAAAGGAAAGCATGGAATAATCGATCACTCCGTGTTTTATATTCTCCGGGGGGATGGTAGATAAAAGCGCCCCGAGCTTCAAGGCATTGTCAAAACCCAGGTTCGTGCGCAGGCCGGAGCGCGCTTCCAGGTAAATATCCGGCGCTCTGGCAGCCATGGTGGGAAAATTCTGGGGCGAGAAGACCTGGTCCACCAGCGCCATGACAACTTTCTGCTGGCGGTTGGCGCGGTCAATGTCGCCGCCGGCAGTCTTTCGATTGCGCGCATACCCCAACACTTCATAGCCCCAGTAATTACGACATTCCGGGCCGATCTTGACAGGCGGCTTGGGCCCGATTGGATCGATCGTGATCCGTTCCCTCGGGCACAGGAACAACCCACCCATCTTGTCAATGGCTTCTTCGAACGCGTTAAAGTCGACCTGGGCATAATATTGGATTGGCACGCCAATGAAGTGTTCGACCGTTTTAATGGCAAGTCCCGGCCCGCCGCCGGGCAGCTTGCGGGCTTCGCCTAAGGAATAGGCAGTATTGATCCTGCTGAAGCCAAACCCGGGGATATTGACCCACATATCCCGCGGGATCGAGAGCATCCCGGCGGTCTTGCTGATCGGGTCGATGGTGAACAGGATCATGGTGTCCGAACGCGGCGCGCCCTGACCCGCTTCCCAGTCGCGCGCATCCAGGCCGATGAAGAGCAGGGTCACCCGGCTGCCGCCATCCCAGGCGGGCAGGCTCACTTCAGGCGCAGCGATCTCTTCTTCAGTCTCTTGAGGAACTGCCGTAGGCGACTCCTGCTGAACGTTTGTAACCCGTGGTCCCGCCTGACGAGTGTTGAGGCCACAAGAAGCAGGCGAGTCACCGGGCAAATCGGTGATCGACCAGCAGACAACAAGATTACGGGCAATGATAAAGGCAGGAATCGCCAGGGCGACGGCGATACCAAATAAAATCCTTTGTCCAGGTGAGATCTGTTTGAGATAACCTGGGAACGAATTTTTCATTCTATGTAGAAGGCGAATTGCACAGATTATTCCGCTTTGCAAGCTTTTCAGGTTCTTCGGTGCCCGGCGCGACCTGACAGATCGCCTGCCACGGTTCGT
>JAABUE010000003.1 GCA_011389535.1 Anaerolineales bacterium | reverse complement strand
ATCAAGGAATACCGCGCCGCGGGCGTCAACGTCGGCCTGGGCGTAGATGGCTCCGCTTCCAACGACGGTTCGCACCTGCTGGCCGAAGTCCGACAGGCGATGCTGCTGGCCAGGGTCAAGGAGGGCATCACCGGTTTCTCGCTCTCGAACGATCCGAACCGCAAGCTGGTGACCGCCAGAGAAGCACTGTATCTCAGCACACGCGGTGGGGCGGCAGTTTTGGGCCGCAGCGACATCGGCTCGCTCGAACCCGGTAAATGCGCGGACTTTTTCGCGGTCAACCTGAGTCGTCTCGATTATGCTGGCGGCGCGGTACATGACCCGGTCGCGGCGATCGTCTTCTGTCAGCCCGTCCGCGTGGACTACACTGTAGTAGGCGGCAGGTTCGTGGTCCGCGAAGGAAGCGTGGCTACGCTTGATGAGCGGGCGCTGGTCGAGAAGCATAACAATGCGGCGAAACGGCTGCTTTCCTGATGTCATTGCTCCGCGCACCTTAGCGGGGCAATGACATGAAAAAAATTGTTCCTACACCTCGAAAGGAGACCACCATGTATGTCAAGAATTATCGGGACGTCCAGTCCGAGCCCGGTGGGGCCGATGGGCTGACGGTTCGCTGGGTGATCAATGCTTCGCAGGGTGCAACAAACTTCGCAATGCGTGTCTTTGAACTCGAACCTGGAAAAGAGTCGCCCTTCCACAAGCACGAAAACGAGCACGAGGCTTTTGTGCTGGCAGGCGGCGGCGAAATCGAAACAGAGGAAGAGACAGCAAAGCTGGAAGAAGGCTCGGTTATCTTCGTCCCGGCCTATGTGAACCATCGCTTCCGCAACACCGGCCTGGACGTACTTCGCATTATCGATGTGATCAGATTTCCAATCGCGTTACCGTAGGACCCGTCTGCAATGCAGCAATACTTCGCTCAAATTGTCTTTGGCTGGCCATTTATCATCCTCTCACTGCTGCTCGCGGTGACAGGCGTAATCATGAAGCACCCCGCATTGCTGGTGGCAGGCGCACTCTTTTTCGTGCCACCTGCCTGGTATTTGAGCGGTTACCCGTCCATTCGCTGGTTTGGGATGCTGCTGCCCGTGTTCATTCTTGGCGCGGCTTATTATGTCAAACAAGGTAAAGTGGTCATCGCCTGGGCCTTGCTCTCGGCGCCGATCCTGGCCAGCGCCTGGCTGGCGTTTTTGGTCATGGCGCAAAACAAGAATCTATCAGGAGGCTAAATGCCGTCGTCCATCGAACTCATCCGAAGCCTGATTGACGTGGCTATGGGGCGTAAACCAGCCGACCTGGTCATCCGCAAGGGACAGTGGGTCAGCGTACAATCCGGGGAGATCATCCCTGACACCGACATCGCGGTTGTAGATGGCCATATCGCCTATGTGGGCGAGGATGCCTCGCATTGTGTTGGGTTAGAGACACAGGTCGTCCAGGCGGGCCGGCGTTATCTTGTCCCTGGCTTGCTGGACGGGCACATGCACGTCGAGTCGGGTATGGTCACCGTGACCGAGTTCGTGCGCGCGGTCGCGCCGCGCGGTTCTACCGGCCTGTTCGTAGACCCGCACGAGATCGCCAACGTCTTTGGCTTGAAAGGCGTCAAATTGATGGTGGACGAGGCCGCGCAGCAGCCGATCCACGTCTGGGTGCAGATGCCGTCCTGCGTGCCGTCCGCGCCGGGATTGGAGACACCGGGCGCTTCGATCGGTCCGGACGAAGTGGCTGAAGCGATGACCTGGGACGGGATCATTGGCCTGGGCGAGATGATGAATTTCCCCGGTGTGTTCAACGGCGACGAGAAGATGCTGGCCGAACTGGCGGCCACTCATAAGGCTGGCAAGGTCGTTGGCGGTCATTATCCCTCACCGGAGCTGGGCTTGCCCTTCCACGGTTATGTGGCAGGCGGGATCGAAGACGACCACGAGGGCACCCGCAAGGAAGATGCGGTGGCGCGCGTGCGCCAGGGTATGAAGGCTATGCTGCGCTATGGCTCGGCCTGGCTGGATGTGGAGGAGCAGGTCAAAGCGATTACCGAACAGGGGCTGGATTCGCGCCGATTTATCCTGTGCACCGATGATTCCCATGCCCAGACGCTCACCCACGACGGTCACATGGACCGCGTGCTGCGGCATGCCATTGGGGCTGGTCTTGAACCGATGATGGTCATCCAGATGTGCACCATTAATACGGCCGAGCATTTCGGCTTGTCACGCGAAATGGGCATGATCGCCCCCGGCCGCTGGGCGGACGTCCTCCTGGTGGAGGATCTGCGCGATTTCCGCGCCGACCTGGTGATCGCCAGAGGACAAGTCATTGCAGAAGGCGGTCAATGGGTGCTGGATTTGCCTGCTGTGGAATACCCTGCATGGGCCAGGCAGTCGGTGAATTTGCGCAACCCGTTGAGGGCTGAGGATTTTGCGCTGAAAACGGAAGCTGGCCATGGAGCCGAACTCAACGCAAACGTGATCGGCGTGATCGAAAACCAGGCGCCGACGCGCCATCTGCAAATGCCCGTCACCACCAACGCCGGGGAAGTCCAGCCGGATACGAGCCGCGATATTGCCAAGATTGCGCTGGTGGAACGCCATCACGGCACAGGCGGCGTGACGCTGGGGCTGGTGAGCGGGTTTAGCTTTACGGAGAGATGCGCGATCGCTTCGACGGTGGCCCACGACAGCCATCACATGATCGTGGTGGGCACGGACGAGGCCGATATGGCGGAAGCAGCCAACAGCCTGGCGCGCAGCGGGGGCGGTCAGATCGTGGTGAAGGATGGACAGGTAATCGGCCAAGTCGAGCTGCAGATTGCCGGCCTGATGTCCACCGAGCGGGCCGAGATCGTTGCCCGTAAGGCTGCCACCGTTTTGGAGGGGTTCCGTGCTTGCGGCTGCACGCTCAACAACCCGAACATGCAGTTGAGTTTGCTGGCGCTGGTGGTCATCCCTGAATTACGCATCTCTGATAAGGGGTTGGTAGATGTGAGGAATTTCAGCCTGGTGCCAGTTTTACAGGAATCAAGCTAAACCTTACGCCAGATTTTTACCGGTATATTTTTTTATTGTTCAATAAAATGGTACACACCACCTCGCCCTCTTTTTGAAGTTATTCTATTTGTTCATTTATTGGAATGACGGATGAGAGATGTACTGTTTGTGCTCGTTGGTGTGGTTGTCTTTGCTGTGCTCTTGTTTGTTGTCCTTGTTTTTAGCCTGCGCAGAGCGCACGGCAGGATCCGGTTCGAAAAAATCAGGCGAGAGCTGATAGTGCAAGGCAGGTACGAAGAATGGGCAAACGCAAACAGGCTGTTGCTTACTTCGAAGGCCATCATCAAGACCGGCATTTTGGCGGGGATGGCCGGGTTCCTGTTTTTCGACTGGCAGGGCTACCGGCAGATTGGCCTGGTGTTCCTGGGCGTTTTTGTCATCTGTCTGGTGGCACTGACGGCCATCAACTGGGTCCTGTACAACAAAATCTATCAGGATCTGGACTAACTTTGTGAGCGGATTATGGCAAATTTTCCTTTTCAACGGCTTCAATCGGAACTGGCAATTTTAATTTCGGGCACCCAGGCGGGAGAACGTCTGCCTTCCGAGCCGAAACTGGCCAAGCAATTGGGTGTTTCACGCGCCACCCTGCGCGAGGCCATGCGGACCTTCGAAACGCAGGGCATGATCCGGCGGCGGCAGGGCGCCGGTACCTTTGTCGGCGGGCAGGTATCGGTGCTGGATAGCGGCCTGGAAGTTCTGGAGAGCCTGGAAACCATCGCCCGGCGAATGAACCTGGCGGTCACCGTCAGCGACTTGCACGTCGAACGGGTCTACGCTGACCAGGAACTGTCGGAAGGCCTTAAGCTGCCGCTGGCTTCCCGCCTGATCAATATCCGCCGTGTGGTCCGCGCGGAGGGACGTCCTGTGGCCTACCTGGTCGATACCTTGCCGGAGGATTTTCTCAAACCGGAAGACTTGCCCGAGAACTTCAACGGTTCGATCCTGGACTTTTTGGTTGCTCGGGGCATCCCGTTGACAATCTCGCGAACAGCGATCAGCGCCACGGGCGCAACGGCGGACGTGGCCCGTGTGCTTGAGATCCAGCGCGAGGACGTCTTGCTGAAGTTCACTTCCCAGCTTTACGTGGCCGATGGCAGCGTGGTAGATTACACGGTCAGTAACTTTATCCCCGGGTACTTCAATTTCCACGTCATCCGGCGGATAGGGAATGGCAAAGCAGTTTCCAATGGTCACATGGATGTGTAAACCATTGTTGCTGAAAAAATACAAAATCAAAAAAATCATCTGGAGGTAAGAAATGCGTAGTTTTGCAGGTCGTGACATTCTGTCACTCAAGGAATTCGAAAGGAATGAATTCTTTCATGTATTTGAAGTAGCCGATGAAATGGAGCCGATTGCCCGCAGCCGGCGCAATACCGATCTCCTTGCCGAGAAAACCATGGTAACGGCCTTCTACCAGCCATCCACGCGTACACGCCTGGCACACGAAGCGGCCATGCACAGGTTGGGCGGTCACGTGACCGGTTTTGCGGATGCCAAGATGACCCGCGCCGGAGACTTTTACCAGGAGTCGATCAAGGATACCGTCAAGATGCTGGAGTTCTACGGTGACGTCATTGTCATGCGCCATTTCCAGCAGGGCGCGCCGCACGAAGCCGCAAAATGGGCCTCGATCCCGATCATTAACGGTGGTGACGGCTGGGGCGAGCACCCGACCCAAATCCTGACCGATCTGTATACGGTCCTGACCGAAAAAGGCACCATTGACGGCCTGAAATGGCTGGCTGTCGGCGATATGCGCATGCGCACCATGCACTCGCTTGGCTATGCCATGAGCCAGTTCGATTGCCCGATCACTTTTGTCTCGCCGCCCGATATGAGTTTGACCGATGAATTCCGGACCGAGTTGAACCAGTTCAATGTGAACTTTAATGAAGTCGAACACGTGGAAGAGGCCATCGCCGATGCGGATGTGATTCTGGTCGAGCCGGTCGTGCAGCCCGATTACACCAAGGCCCGCGACGAGCGCACCGGCGAACTGGATTTGACCCCCGCCAACTACAAGATCACGCGCGAACTGCTCGCGACGAAGGCCAAACCGGATGCCATCTTGCTGCACTCCCTTCCGCGCATGGACGAAGTCCCGACCGACGTAGATATCACGCGTTGGTCACGCTACTGGCAGGAAGCCTTCAACGGCGTTGTCATGCGCATGGCCCTGCTGGCGCTGGTATTGGGGAAGATGGAATAGTTCAGTTCGGTAGTTACATAGTTGGGTAGTAGTGGACGAAATGACTACCCAACTATCAAACTAAGAACTAGGAGACTACAATGCAGACTGATTTACGCAACCGCGATTTGATCGGTGATCTCGATTTCTCGAAAGAAGAAGTCGAAACCGTCCTGGACGTGGCATGGGACCTGAAGCGCAAACGCGCGCTGGGCGAACCACATGCCTACCTGCGCGACAAGGTGCTGGCCATGCTTTTCTTTTTCAGCAGCACCCGCACGCGCGGCTCGTTCGAAGCCGGGATTGCCCAGTTGGGCGGCCACGGCGCTTTTATCGACAGCAAGACCACCCAGATTTCACACGGCGACACCGAGCGTGAAATGGGCGATATCTTTGGCCGCTACTTTGATGGTATTGCCATCCGCCACGTTACCTGGGGAACGGGCAACCGCTACCTGAACCTGGTGGCTGAAGCCTCGCGCGTGCCGGTGCTCAACATGCAGTGCGAAATCTACCATCCCTTCCAGTGCCTGGCAGACCTGATGACCATCATGGAAAAGAAAGGCCGCGACCTGCGCAAGAAGAAGATGGTTGTTTCCTGGGCGTATGCGTCTTCTTACTTGAAGCCGATTTCCGTGCCCCAGTCCCTGATCCTGCAGATGCCTCGCTTCGGCATGGATGTAGTGCTGGCGCACCCGCCGGAATTCAAGCTCATGCCCGAGATCATGGACCAGGCCCAGGAGCAGGCCCGCAAATACCATACCGGCTTCGAGGTCATCAGTGATGCGGATGGCATGCAAAAGGCCGTCGAAGATGCGGACGTGGTCTACGCCAAGTCCTGGGGTCCGCTCCTGGTCACGGACGATCAAGAGGAAGGCAAGAAGATCCAGGACCAGTACAAGCACTGGATCACCAACTCCGAGCTGATGAGGGTGGCCAAGGATGACGCCGTCTACATGCACCCGCTGCCCGCAGACCGTGACGTTGAGGTTACCAGCGAAGTGATGGATGGACCGAACTCAGTCGTGTTCGATGAAGCCGAGAACCGTTTGCACGCACAGAAGGCCGTTATGGCCTTGACGATGAGGTAGGCATGGCTGAACAAAAATTAGCTGTTGTCGCCATCGGCGGCAATTCACTTATCAAAGATAAAACACACCAAACAGTCGAAGACCAGTACGAGGCGGCCAGAGAAACCACTTTCCACATCGCCGATATGATCGAACAGGGCTGGGATGTGGCCATCGGTCACGGGAATGGGCCGCAAGTCGGGTTCATCCTGCGTCGCTCGGAGATTGCTGCCAAAGCCGAGGGCATGCACGAAGTCCCGCTGGACGTCTGCGGCGCGGACACCCAGGGCGCGATCGGTTATGCCCTCCAGCAAACCCTGCAAAACGAGCTGTACCAGCGGGGTGTCAAGAAGAAAGTCGTCACCGTTATCACCCAGGTGCTGGTGGACAGGGAAGACCCGGCTTTCAAAAACCCCAGTAAGCCGATTGGCGGTTTCATGGATGAACCGGAAGCCAGACGCCGTGAAACAGAGCAGGATTGGACCGTGGTGGAAGATGCCGGTCGCGGCTGGCGGCGTGTGGTTGCTTCCCCGTTGCCGAAAGAGATTGTCGAACTCGAAACCGTCGAAACCTTGCTGGAACGCGGAATCATCACCATTACGGTCGGCGGCGGCGGTATCCCGGTCATTGACCCCGGCGATGGTAATTATAGAGGCATCGCCGCCGTAATCGACAAAGACTTTGCCTCCAGCCTGCTGGCGCAAAAAGTCAATGCCGACCTGTTCGTGATCTCGACCGCGGTTGAGAAAGTAGCGATCAACTTTGGCAAGCCGGATGAAAAATGGCTCGACAAAATGACCCTGGCCGAAGCAAAACAGTACCTGGCGGAAGGCACCCATTTCGCCAAAGGCTCGATGGCGCCGAAGATCGAGGCCATTATCTGGTTCCTGGAAAACGGCGGCAAACAGGCCCTCATCACCGATCCTGAAAACATCGGCCGCGCTCTTAAGGGTGAAACCGGTACCTGGATCGTGCCTTAGTACCATAGTTCGTTAGTCGAATTGTTGTGTAGTTGGGTAGTCGCGTTAAGATAGACGACTGCCCAACTAACAAACTACTAAACTACCAAACTAAGCAAATGAAACGCCTCGCCTCCTCCCTCACATCCCCACCGTTGGTGCTGGCAATCGTGGCAGTTCTTGCCTACGGGCTGTTGCTGCCGCAGCTCGGCTTTTATTGGGACGATATGGGAATTTCCTGGATTCGTTACCAGTTGGGGCCGGAGGCGATGGAGCGTTATTTTTCCACCAATCGTCCCGTATGGGGCCTGCTCTACCAGGGTACCACGCAATTATTCTCACAAATCCCAATCTACTGGCATGTTTTCGCGCTCTTCTTGCGTTGGCTGACGGCTTTGCTGGCCTGGGCGATCCTGCGAGAACTGTTCCCAAAGCAGCCCAGGCTTGCGCTCGGATCCGCGCTGCTTTTCCTGGTCTATCCCGGCTTCAACCAACAATCGGGGGCTTTCCTTTACAGTCATTTTTTCATTGTTCTCAACTTCTTCTTGTTTTCTCTTTATCTCATGCTGCGCGCCTGGCGGGAGCGCTACTGGCTCAAGACGGGCTTTGGGATGTTTTTTTCCGGGTTGAACCTGTGGATGCACGAATATTTTTTTGTGCTGGAATTGATACGGCCGGCCGTCATCTGGACTGCGCTGCGCGAGGAAGACCTGGACTTCGGTGCGCGTCTACGCCGGACCCTTGGCCTGTGGGCGCCTTATCTGGCCGTCTTCGTGGCTGCGGTCTTATCCCGTTTATTCATCTTCAACAACCAGATCTACGAGATCGGCACTGGCCAGGATGGAACGAGTCCATTCAATTTGGTCACCACCATCCCGGCCAGCCTGTGGACGGTCAGCGTGGCGGCCTGGGCGCAGGTCTTCCGGCTGCCTGACCTTGCAACTGACGGTCCGCGTACGACCCTGGTTTACGGGGCGGTGGCGCTGCTCACATACGGTGTGCTGGTTATTGCCTTGTTCGGCTGGCAAACACAGGGAGCGAAAAGAAGCGCCAGAAAAGATGCTTTTTGGGCGCTGGGATTAGGCCTCTTCATCCTGTTCGTGGCGGGCTGGCCGTTCTGGCTGACGGGTGTGCCGGTCTCGTTGGGTTATCCGGCCAACCGCGCAACGTTGTCCTTTATGCTGGGCGTCAGCCTGCTGTTGGCCGGGCTGCTGGCATTGCTGCCCCGCCAATTGAATTGGATCTTTTTAGCGGTGCTCGTTTCGCTTGCCGCCGGGCGTCAGTTCCAGTGGTCGAATGATTTTCGCCGCGATTGGAACGCGCAGAAAAACCTGTTCTGGCAGATGACCTGGCGCGCGCCGGGATTGGAGCCGGGCACGATTGTGCTGATGAACGAGGAACTGGATTTTTACGCCGATAATTCGATCGGTGCGGCGCTGAACTGGATCTATGCGCCAGACAACCACACGGGCCGCGTGGATTATGTGCTTTTCTATCCTACCAACCGGCTGGGCGGTACACTGGCCAGTATGGAGCCGGGGCAAGCCGTGGAATATGATTACCTGGCCGGGCGGTTCGAAGGAAATACTTCGCGGGTGGTGACTTTTTTCTATGCGCCGCCAGGCTGCCTGCGCCTGCTCGACCCGGAAATAGACCCGTATAACCGTTTGATCCCCGCTGACAGCTTGATGCGCGAAGCTGCCAAGCTTTCATCATCCGGGCCTGTTTTGGAAGCTGGATCGACCTCGCGCATGCCGGAAATCTACAGCCCTGAACCAGCCCATGGTTGGTGTTACTACTTCGAGCGGGCAGACCTGGCGCGGCAGGTAGGCGACTGGCAGCAAGTAGCAGAACTGGGCGATAAGGCCTTCAAATTGGATGAGCACACCGATGACCCGCTCGAGCGGTTTGTCTTTGTTGAAGGTTACGCCCACGTGGGCGAGTGGGAGCAGGCGCTTGCGTATTCGCAGGATTCCTACCAGTTCTCAAAGAATTATCTCGGCCCATTATTGTGCAGGTTATGGGACCGCATTCAGCGGGAGGCGCCCGCATCACCCGAAAAAGATGACTTTATCCGCCAAGCTACGACATTATTCGTGTGTAATCCATGAGACTTGTGACTTGCGTTCGTACCGATTTTAAGACACAATTAGTTGCCGAAAACGTGCCTTACAAGTAGAATAGCGCCTATTGTCTAGACATTTTGCCAAGAAAGGAGGTACCGCTTCGCAAAAATAAAACATCTCTACGCTACTTTGTCGATCTACTATATCTAAACTATCTAGGAGAAAAAAAATGAATCGCCTTACAATGTTGCGAATCTTAACATTTGCGCTGGCGTTTGTGATGATCGCCTCAGCTTGCGGTGTGACCCCTCAAACTGCCGAACCCGCCGAGCCAGTAGTCCCCGCTGAACCAGCCGAAACGGAGTCCCCTGCTGAACCTGCAGCTCCGGCAGCCACCGAAGCCCCGGCCGAGCCCTCGACCGGTTTCCAAATTCCTGAGATCGAGGAAGGCAAGTTCAATGTAGGCATGGTACTGATTGGCCCGCATGATGATGGCGGTTGGTCACAGGCGCACTATGAAGGTCTGCTCTACGTTGAGGAAAACGTGCCCAACACGCACGTTGCCTATATCGAAAATGTGCCCGAAGGCGCGGATTCAGAACAGGTTTTCCGCAGCCTGGCTCGCAAGGGCTTTGACCTGATCTTCGGTACGTCGTTCGGCTTTGGCGACCCGATGCAGGCGGTTGCGGAAGAGTATCCAGATGTGATGTTCATCCACCTGACCGGCATCAATTCCAACCAGGAAAACTTTGGCAACCTGATGGGCGCCATGGAAAATATGAAGTACCTGGCTGGTATGCTGGCAGGCGCCCGCGCCCAGATGGACGGAAACCCGAAATTGGGTTATATGGCTACCTTCCCGATCCCGGAAGAAATCCGCCTGGGTAACGCCATTGCGCTGGGTATGAAGAAGACCTGCCCCGAGTGCACGATGGATATCCGCTGGATCAACACCTGGCACGATCCGATCATCGAAAAGGAAGCAGCTGCTTCCCTGTTCGACGCGGGTGCGCAGGTGGTCTTCACCGGTGCCGATACCCCGGCAGTCGCCGATGTGGCCCAGGAAAAGGGCAAATGGGGCGTTACCTATGACTGGTACGGTTCCTGCAAAGTGGATGCTTGTCTTACCGCTCCCTACTGGGTTTGGGGTCCGGAATATGCCCGCATTACGCAGGGTACAATCGACGGCACCTACGTACCGGGCTGGGATTATTTCGATGCCGAAACCGGCGCGCTGGGTCTGTATGGCTTCATGGAAGGCGAAGAGCTACCCCCCGGTGTTGCCGAGCTACCTGAAGAGGTTGTTCAGGAAGTGCGCGACATTCTGGCGCAGATGCTTGCCGGCGAGTTCACCCGCTTCGATGTGTTCACCGGTCCGATCAATGACAACAAGGGCAATGTGGTTCTGCCTGCCGGTCAGAGCCTCGAGCAGGTTGACCTGGACGCCTTCCCCGAATTTGGTCTGCCGTGCAGTATTGATGTTTGTATGAAGTGGTGGGCTGAAGGCATTACCGCTGAGTTGCCTTAGTAAGAATTAAGTTTGTAAGGGGCCAGGACTCTACTGGGTCCTGGCCCTGTTTCTAACCTGACAATGTCACTACAAAAAGAACACCCAAAATTCGGACCTCTCTTGACGAACTTGGCAAATGTGACATCATCAAACAAAATAAGAGCACGGAGGAGAGACCCTTGGCGACTTCAAACCAGACTACGCTCCCGCCTGTTGTCACCATGAGTGGCATTGTCAAACGCTTCCCTGGCGTGCTGGCAAACGATCATGTCGACTTTGATTTAATGCGTGGTGAAATACACGCTTTGTTGGGGGAAAATGGTGCTGGCAAAAGCACTCTGATGAATGTTCTGGCCGGGCTATATAGACCTGATGCAGGTGTTATTCAAGTCAATGGCAAGACAGTCAATCTTTCATCGCCGCGGGATGCGATCAAAGCCGGGATCGGGATGGTGCACCAGCACTTCATGCTGGTCCCCTCTCAAACTGTGACCGAAAATGTGCTGCTCGGATTGGATGAACCGCGTTTCTTAATGAGGCTCAGCGAATACGATGACAAAATAGCAGAGCTTGGAAAGCAATATGGTTTGGATGTCGACCCGCGGGCCAAGGTCTGGCAATTATCGGTGGGAGAGCAGCAACGCGTCGAGCTTTTAAAGATGTTGTATCGAGGCGCCCAGGTTCTCATTATGGATGAGCCAACAGCGGTCCTCGCACCGCAGGAAATCGATGATTTGTTCGAAACACTGCGCTCCATGACTGCCCAGGGAAAATCCATCATCTTTATCAGCCACAAACTGAACGAAGTGGCAGCCATCGCTGACCGCATCACGGTGTTGCGGCGCGGAAAAGTCACCGCCAATGGCCTGCCTGCCAAAGGTGTCACCACTCAGGAACTGGCCCGCCAGATGGTTGGCCGTGAGGTGGTCTTCCGCGTCGAGAAGAAACCTGCGAAGCCCGGGGAAGTGGTCTTGGATGTGCGGGATGTGTATGCTGAAAATGACAAAGGCTTACCGGCCCTGCGCGGCTTGTCTTTGAACGTGCGCGCAGGTGAGATTGTGGGTGTGGCGGGGGTTGCCGGCAACGGACAACGCGAACTTTCGCAGGTCATCTGTGGTCTGCGAAATGCAACTCAGGGTGAGGTGGCCCTGACCGGCGAACTGGTCAGCAACCGTCCCACTCTATATGGTATCCAGCGTGGAATGGCGTACGTGCCAGAAGATCGGACGCACGTCGGCTCCTCGCCCAACCTGAGCGTGACGGATAACGTCATCATGAAAAAGTATCGCAAGCCGCCTATTTCTCACGGTGGTTTGCTGGATATGAACGAAGCTGGCCGCTTTGCAAAAGAACTCAAAGAGGCTTATGACATCATTGTACCGTCCGTGGATACGCCCGTGCGCCTGCTTTCGGGTGGTAACCTTCAGCGCGTGATCCTGGCGCGCGAGATTTCCGGCGAACCGGCCTTTATGGTGGCTGTCCAGCCAACCCGCGGCCTGGATGTGGGCGCGATCGAAGGCGTCCACCGGCTGCTGCTTGTGCAAAGGGAGGCAGGCTCCGGGGTGCTGTTGATTTCGGAGGAACTGGAAGAACTCTTCTCGCTCAGTGACCGCCTTTACGTCATCTATGAGGGCCGCATTATGGGAGAAATCCAATTGGGAATGGAAGAACCATCCGACGAAATTGTGGAAAAGATCGGCTTGATGATGACCGGCACACCACTGGATAAAATTGAAAAGGAAGCAGCCGCATGACAGAAACCACAACGCCTCAAACCGGACCTCAAGCCGGCTCCTTCCGCATCAAACTGGAACCGCGCCTGCAGGAGCCTCCACGCTGGTATCCTGTCGCAGTGTCTTTAGGCGCGATCTTCATAGCGCTCATCCTGGGTGGGATTGTGATCGCTTTTGCCGGTGGTGACCCATTCCTCTCCTATGCTCATATTGCGCGGGCTTCATTCGGTAACCTTGGCGTGATCTCGGATACGCTGGTGAAAGCTACACCCATCTTGATGACCGCCCTGGCCTGTTCGATTGCCTTCCGGATGAAATTGTGGAATATCGGCGCAGAGGGACAGTTCATCATGGGCGCGTTTGGCGCCAGTGCTGTTGTGCTTGCGCCGTTACTGTCTGCAGAAACCCCGGCCTGGATTTTCATCCCGGTCATGATGGTGGCGGGAATGTTAGCGGGCGCTCTGTGGGGTTTTATACCGGGATATCTGAAGGCCAAATTCAATGTCAACGAGATCATCAGCACGTTGATGCTGAACTATATCTCGATTTCCTGGATGAACTTCTGGATTTTTGGAGTCTGGTCTGAGGGCGGCTTCCAAATGAGCCCCAGGTTCCCAAGGACAGCCTGGCTGCCCCGCTTGCTCGATTATGCAGAAACCTTTCCAATTTTACGTGGCTTGACCACCCATGCAGGGTTGCTGATTGGAATCGCGGCAGCTTTTGTGCTGTGGCTGTTAATTTACCGCAGCCGCTGGGGTTATGAAATACGCCTGATCGGAGATAATCCCAGTGCCGCTCGGTACGCAGGCATCGATATCTCACGCAATACGATTTTGGTGATGATGGTTTCCGGCGCGCTGGCCGGTCTGGGCGGGATGAGCGAAATTACTGGAGTTGTCCATCGTTTACAGACGTCGCCTGTCGCAGCCGGTTATGGTTTTACCGGAATCATTGTAGCCTGGCTAGCCAAGCTACATCCGGGTGTCATTGTCGTCGTTTCTGTGCTCTTTGGCGCATTAATCCTGGCAGGGCGCGAGATCCAGCCTTCGGGGGTGCCCAAGATGATCCAGGGTATTATTTTGGTGTGTCTTATCGCCAGCGACTTCTTGCTGCGTTATCGCATCCGCATCATTCGCGCCGGGTCGGAGGAGTAGAACATGGACTTTATCATCATCCTGCAAGCTGGCGTCGCTACCGGAACCGTGCTGCTCTTTGCTACCATCGGTGAGATTTTCTCCGAGCGTGCAGGTGTGCTCAACCTGGGGGTGGAAGGCATGATGCTGATCGGCGCCATGTCTGCATTCAGCACCACCATTGCGACCGGAAATCCCTGGCTGGGCCTGCTGGTTGCTATGTTCGCTGCGGGCTTGATCAGCCAGGTCCATGCCTTTATTACCATCACACTTCACGCCGATCAGGTTGTCAGCGGATTGGCGCTGACCTTCCTCGGGACGGGCATCAGCCTGGTGTTGGGCGAGGGTTTGAGCAAGGCGGGCACTGTCTCATTGCTGCCGAACCTTTCCATTCCGCTGCTGTCCCAGATCCCACTGCTTGGCCCGATCTTCTTTGCACGACAGAGCATCCTGGTCTACATCGGCTACCTGATGATCCCGCTGGCCTGGTATTACATTAACCGCACCCGGCCCGGTTTGCACCTGCGCGCGGTGGGGGAATACCCGTCCGCGGCGGATGCGCTGGGTATCAACGTGTTCCGCATGCGCTATTTTTATGTTTTCGTTGGCGGGATGCTGGCCGGTTTAGCGGGAGCAACCATAAGCCTGGCTGTTGCGCCGGGTTGGTTCAGCGAACTGACCACAGCCGGCCAGGGTTGGATCGCTATCGGGCTTGTCATCTTCGCGCAATGGGACCCGGTCCGTGCGGCGGTTGGCTCCTATGCGTTTGGAGCACTTCGCCGGCTGATCCTCGACATCCAGGGCCCGCTTACGCTCTTGGGTTTTGACAATCCGTTCTATTACAACCCGTACTGGGGCTTCTTCCTGCAGATGCTCCCTTATGCGTTTACCGTCATCGTGCTGGTGATCGGTTCACGGGAGGCCATCCGCAAGCGACTGGGTGCTCCAGCTGCCCTCGGGAATCCCTACATCCGAGGCGAACGCGGTCTATAATGTTAGGGCAGAAATTAATTTTCCGCCACTTTTGACTCCCGTATCCTTAATATTTCTTAAGTGTACTTGTAATAACTTGTGATTTATGGTACAAATTAATCTAAAGGTCAGACGACTGCCCACTATAAAATACATTGCATGAGCTTAATTCAAACGAAGTCAATCGCAGACCAGGTCGAAGAGCTCCTTCGCGGACGAATCCGCGATGGCACCTATGCGCCCGGAAGCCGCATGCCGTCCGAGAGCGAGTTGTCGGATGAATTTGGCGTGAGCCGGGCAACTTTGCGGACGGTTCTCGCAAAGCTGGCAGTGAACGGACTGATCTTACGGAAACAGGGGGATGGCACGTATGTCAATATCAAGGTTCGAGAAATAAATGCGCATCAGGGATATTTATGGGAATTTGTGCGCATCATCGAAACCAACGGGTATAAGCCAACCATCAGATCTTTAGCTATAGAGAAAAAAGTTGCGTCCGAAGAGCAAGCGAATGCGCTAGCCATCGAGCCGGGCGACGAATTGATATCCCTGACGCGTCTATTTTATGCGGATGAGCGGCCTGTCATTCTGGCAAGGAATGTCATCCCTACCACCTTTCTCAGGGAGGCTGCTGAGCATATCGACGGGCAACTGCATATCAGCGAGATTCTCAAGCGCTATTGCCATCAGAACATTGCTTTTGCGATCACAGAAATCCGGTCAGTGTTGGTAGAAGAACGTGTTCATCAATTGCTGGCAAAAGAGCTGGATCAGGCCGTCCTGGTATTAAAGGTAGCATTTTATAGCAATCAAAACTTGCCCCTGGCTCTGGGTGTAAATTATTTTGACGACAAGGTCTTACGACTCAGTCTGGTACAGGCATGGAGCTGATGCGCATAGATTTACATTTGAAAGAATTATTGTATTTTTTGAATGTAACAGGATATAGGGTTACCCCAGTTCCCTCTATTCATTTGAACGATAGGAATTGTTTTCTATTTGGCCCTGAGGAGGAAGGGAATCGATGCGATCTCGATTAAACTCGTTGTTTGATGCTTTGCTGCCCGTCATAGCAACACTGGCCGCGCTTGGCGTTGGCGCGGTGATGTTGTTAGTGCTCGGGGCCAATCCATTGGAAGCCTATGGCGCCCTGTGGGTGGGCGCATTCGGCAGCACCAACGCCTTTGCAGAGACCCTGGTCAAGGCGACGCCCTTGCTGCTGGTTGCGCTGGGTATCTGTATCTCCTTCCGCGGGGATGTGATCAATATTGGCGGAGAAGGGCAGATGATCGTTGGCGCAATCCTGGCCACCTCGGTGGGACTGACCTTTACCGGCCTGCCGGGCTGGCTGGTCATCGCAATGGCGATGCTGGCCGGGTTCATCGGTGGCGGGATTTGGGGCGGCATTCCGGGTGTCCTCAAGGCGTATTTCAACGTGAACGAAATCCTGAGCACGGTGATGATGAATGCCATTGCTGTCCAGTTCATGAATTTCATGCTGCGCGGCCCGATGATCGATCCATCCCAGGCAGAATTAGCTTCGAAAATTCCCCAAACTGCCCGCTTGCTGGAACCTTTCCGGCTGCTGCGTTGGGCGCCCACTCGCCTCCACCTGGGCGCGCTGATCGCGGTGGTTCTGGCGATCCTGGTCTATATTCTGCTGTGGCGTACCACGCTTGGCTATCGCATCCGGGCGGTTGGCCAGAACCCGAACGCCTCGCGCTATGCCGGCATCGATGTGAAACGACACGTTGTGCTGGCCCTGCTCCTGAGCGGAGCGTTCGCCGGGCTGGCAGGCATGATCCAGGTGTATGGCGTGAACTACAGGATGATCACCGACGGCTCTGCCTCGGGCTTTACCGGCAGTGCAGGATTTAACGGTATCGTGGCCGCGCTGTTCGGACAATTGCATCCCATCTGGTCAATCCCTGCTTCCGTCTTGTTTGGCGCGTTGCTGGTCGGAGCCAATAGCATGCAGCGTATGGTACAGATCCCATCTGCATTGGTGACAGCCTTAAACGGCCTCGTGGTCGTCTTCGTTGTCAGCAGCGAGATCTGGCGCCGTCGCAGACAAAGACGCAGACTGGCTGCCGCCAAAGAAGAGGATGTGCCGCCCAAGCCTGATCCTGATACTCCCGGTAAGACGAAGGTGCGCGCATGATTTCCGATCTTTTCTCCGTTACCGTTCTGGTCGGCATTCTGGCTTCCGGTATCCGGTTGGCCACGCCTTATCTGTACGCAGCCATTGGCGAGACGTTTGCTCAGCGCAGCGGTGTGTTGAACCTGGGCGTAGAAGGCCAGATGTTGCTGGGTGCTTTTGCAGCTTTCTATGTGGCATTGACAACCGGGAACCTGGGACTGGCGGTGCTGGTTGCCATGCTCGTGGGCGCGATCATGGGGCTGGCAATGGCCTTTGTGACCGTCAACCTGCATGCCCAGCAGGGTATCAGCGGGATCGGATTCTACCTGTTCGGCCTCGGGATGAGCGATCTGCTGTTCCAGAAGATGCTGGGCACAGTCGAAACAGTGAGAGGTTTCCCGAGAATTCACATCCCTGTGTTGAGTGATATTCCCGGCCTGGGTCAGATCTTCTTCAGCCAGAACCTGATGGTTTATGCGGCCTATTTACTGGTGCCGATCGCCTGGTTTGTGTTGAACAAGACCACCCTGGGTTTGAAAATCCGCTCGGTGGGTGAAAATCCCGAAGCGGCCGATTCGCTCGGGGTATCGGTGGCAGGCGTCCGCTATTTTACGATCGTGCTGGGCGGGACCCTGTCCGGAGTGGCCGGGGCATCCCTGTCCATCGCTTTGTTGAATGTCTTCCAGCAAAACATGACCAGTGGTCTGGGTTTTATTGCCGTTGCGTTGGTTTATTTTGGCGGCTGGCGTCCGTGGGGTGTGCTCGGCGGCGCGTTGTTGTTCAGCATGGTAAACTCGTTGCAGTTGTGGATCCAGGTGTTGGGCATTCCCATCCCGTCTGACATTGCTGTCATGATGCCCTATGTGCTGACAATTCTGGTGCTGGTCGCGTCGGTTTCGAGGGTACGCGGCCCGTCTGCATTGACAAAACCGTTCGAACGGGAAGATTGAGCTTCCCCCAAATCAGGAGGTGCGTTGGCAAAAATTTTGCTGGCTCCAAAAAACGTTCGCTCAAATAAATATGTAATAAGGAGAAGAAAATGAAAAAGAATGTACGCCTGTTCGTTTTGTTCGTGTTGCTGGCGCTTGTTGTAGGCGCCTGCGGTACCCCTGCCACGGTAGCCCCGGCGCCCGTACAGCCCACCGAACCCGCTGCCCCCGCCGCTACAGAAGAGCCTGCTGCTACAGAAGAACCTGCCGCAGAGGAACCTTTCCGCGTAGCGGTTGTCATGCCCAGCGCCATCAATGACCTGGCTTTCAGCCAGAGCATGCACGATGCCCTGCTACGCATCCAGGAAGAGATGGGCGGCGAGTCAATGTTCGAGATCGTCTACTCTGAGAACATGTTCGTGGTGGACGATGCCGCTGCCGCGCTCCGTGACTACGCCTCCCAGGGCTTTGACCTGGTGATCGGCCACGGCTCCCAATACGGTTCCTCCCTGCAGGAAATTGCTCCCGATTTCCCCGAAACCAGCTTCGCCTGGGGCACTACCGTAGATACTTTCGGCTTGCCGAACGTTTTCGCGTACGAAGCCGCTTCTGACCAGGGCGGATTTGTTAATGGCGCGATCGCTGCCAGCCTTTCAGAAAGCAATATAATAGGCGTGGTTGGCCCGATCGAGACCGGCGATGCCAAGCTCTACGTAGATGGCTTCAAGGCTGGCGCGGAGGCGATCAAACCCGATATCGACGTTCGTGTGAGCTACATTGGTTCTTTCTCGGACGTGGCGCTGGCTTCTGAAGCCGCCAACACCCATGTGTCGGCCGGCGCGGATGTACTGACCGGCACGGCTCAGATGGTTGTGGGCGCGATCGGTGTGGCCGAAGAGAACGATGTGCTCTGGTTCGGCACGCAGTCCAACCAGGCCTCCCTGGCCCCCTCCGTCGTGGTTGCCAGCCAGGTCTATCACTGGGAAGGAATCCTGGCTGAGATGATCGACATGATCAAGGGCGGCACACTTGGTGGCCAATCCTTTATCATCGACCTCGCCAACGGCGGCGAAGTGATCGAGTTCAACCCGGAATATGAACTGGTTGCAAATGTCAATACTGTAGCTGAACAGACCATTCAGGGCATCATCGACGGTTCGATCACCATTGATCTGGGCCAATAACACTTACAGTTAAAAACTGGCCTGACGGTTTCTCTCTGAAGCCGTCAGGCCTCTATGGAAACGACCTTACTATGACAATGTCACATACTTATGGATCTTTGGGTATTTCCGTGGTGGATACCCGGATTTGGGGTGCGAGCGTGCGTACGCACGCTCGCACCCCAAATCCGGACTTCTTTACGCCAAATCCTGAAGAACTATACTTATTTGCCATGTCGTTCGAAAATTGTCATGATAGAGAGTAGAAAGGGATCCAGATGCCAGAAGCCAATATCCTTCCCTCCGGCAAAGCCCGCATTGACAGCCTGGAAATGCGTGGGGTTACCAAGCGGTTTCCAGGCGTGCTTGCCAATGACCGTGTCGATTTCGATGTAAAGTCTGGCGAGGTTCACGCTCTGCTGGGTGAAAACGGAGCTGGTAAAAGCACCTTGATGAAGATTCTCTATGGCCTGTACCACCCGGATGAAGGGGAAATCTTGCTGAACGGCAAGCCGGTGACAATCTCATCGCCGAACGATTCGATCCATCTGGGAATCGGGATGATCCACCAGCACTTTATGCTGGTCCAGACGCTGACCGTTGCCGAGAACGTGGCGCTGGGATTGCCCTCCTCGCGTGGCCTGCTCACCGATCTTGACCGGGTTTCCAAACGCATTATCGAACTGGCCGACATTTACGGCCTGAAAATTGATCCATCTGCTTATATCTGGCAGCTTTCGGTGGGACAGCAGCAGCGCGTCGAGATCATAAAGGCTCTCTATCGCGGGGCAGCCCTGCTCATCCTTGATGAGCCGACCGCGGTGCTCACACCCCAGGAAGTGGACGAATTATTTACCATCATGAACCAGATGGTCAAAGACGGCCATGCACTTATCTTTATCTCTCATAAATTGCACGAGGTTGTCGAGATCAGCCACCGGGTCAGCGTGCTGCGCGATGGGCGCAAGATTGGCACCCGTCCCACCTCCGAGACCACCAAGCAGGATCTGGCAAACTGGATGGTCGGGCGTGAGGTCGGCTTTGCCCCCAACCGCGGCGTTGTGGAGCGCGGCGAAGTACGCTTGAAACTCGAAGCTGTCTCTTGTGGCAGCGACCGTGGTACGCCCGGCCTGCGCGCAGTCAGCCTGGATGTCCAGGCGGGCGAAATCCTGGGGATTGCCGGTGTTTCGGGTAACGGTCAACGCGAGCTGGCGGAGGCAGTGACCGGTCTGCGAAAAGTAACGGAAGGCAAAGTCACGCTGGAAGGTGAAAATGTCACCAACCTGTTGCCCGTCGAACTGACCGAGCGTATGCTCTCTTATGTCCCTGAAGAACGCATGCGCGATGGCATGATCCGGAATTTTAGCGTGGCTGAGAACATGATCCTGCGCGAACACCACAAAATGCCGTTCTCGCGCTCCGGTTTTCTCAACCTGGGTGAAATTGCCCGCCATAGCGCCGAGCTGATCACCAAGTTCCAGGTCAAGACGCCTTCCCAGGAAACGCTCGCCAAAAACCTGTCGGGCGGCAACATCCAGAAGGTGGTCATCGCGCGCGAGCTCTCGCGGAAGCCGCGTGTCATCCTGGCGGCCCAGCCCACCCGCGGCCTCGATATCGGCGCAACCGAGTACGTCCGCCAGCAGTTGATCGAGCAGCGCAATGCAGGCACGGCAATCCTGCTCATTTCTGAAGATCTGGATGAAATCCTGTCGCTCTCTGACCGTATCGCCGTCATCTATGAAGGCCAGATCATGGACATCGTCCCGCGGGAGGAAGCCACGCCGGCAAAGCTGGGCCTGCTGATGGCCGGAGTGAAAGATGAAAGTGCCTCCGTAGTAACGACTTAAGTCGTTATTACAAATTATGCTACAATAAATACACCATTGGTTCGGTGGTCGCTGCGGAAGAAACCCCCTCAGCGGCGTGGGCTATAGTCCCTCGAAAAGTGCCGCCGTCCTTACGAAGGAGGTCGTTCCACCTATGAACCTTTGGCAGCAATACATCCGTCCAACTACCGTTGCAGAGGCTATTACTGCCCTCACGTCCGCTCCCGGCCCGGCGCTTCCACTTGCCGGTGGGACGGACATTTTGCTCGACCTGCAACAAGGTCGGCATTCCCCTGTCCACACCATTGTTGACCTGACCGAAATCCCGGAGATGAAGTCTCTTGAACTTCGGGATGAGCGTCTTTTTATCGGCGCGGGCGTGCCGCTCTCCCGCATCGCCCGGGACCCGCTGGTTGTTACCCATGCCCGGGCTTTGGTCGAAGCCTGTGACCTGGTCGGCGGACCGCAGGTGCGCAACGTGGCTACGCTGGGCGGCAATGTCGCCCATGCCCTGCCTGCCGCCGATGGCACCATTGGTCTGCTGTGCCTGGATGCCGAGGCTGAAGTGACTGGCCTGCATGGAAGCCGTTGCGTGCCCCTGCCTGAATTATTCGTGGGTCCTGGCAAGTCCGCACTGCAAAGTGGCGAAATCATCGTCGGGTTTTACATTCAAACCTATGCTCAAGGCGGCGTACCCTTAACGGGCACTTTCCTGGCTGCCGGTAACGGCGATGGGCGCACTTATGCCTCCTGTTTCAAACGTATCATGCGCCCGCAGGGTGTGGCTTTGCCTATTATCAATCTCGCCATCTGGCTGGAGCGGAATGGCAATACGATCAAGCAAATCCGCATCGCGGTAGGGCCTGGCGGCGCAGTACCGTTCCGTGCCCGCAAAGCCGAGGCTTTCCTGGCAGATAGACCTTACTCTGACGAAACTTTTAAGACAGCGTTAGAGGCGTTAGTTGCAGAAGTCAAATTCCGCACCAGCGCCATGCGCGCTACTTCTGAGTATCGTTATCACCTGGTAGGCACGTTGTTAAAAGATACGCTCGAGACTGCCTGGGAGCGGGCTGGATAAACTGGACTAACCACTGAGTCACGGAGACACCGAGAATCTTAAAAGTCCTTCTTTGTGAATCAGGATCTCCGTGGTGAATAGAAAAGGTAGTCAACAATGCAACGGAACTATGTGACTCGCGAAAACAGTCCTCAGTTACTCGAAAAAGACCTGACGGATCAAATCATTGCCGCTGCGATTGAAATCCATAAGGCTTTGGGCCCCGGGTTACTCGAGTCTGCGTATCAGTTGTGCATGGCGCACGAAAGTAAGTTGAGAAATCTATCGTTTGAGCAACAGGTACCTTTGAAAGTCAACTACAAAGGACTTGAATTGGATGGTGGCTATCGTCTAGATTTTCTCTATGACCATCGCGTTGTTGTGGAATTAAAAACAGTTGAGAGTGTACTTCCTGTACATGAGGCACAATTACTCACTTATCTAAAATTGACCAGTATTCGTGTTGGCTTGCTCATTAACTTCAATGTCCCTCTCCTCAAAAACGGTATTTACCGCCGTGTCTTGTAAAGAAAATGAAAAACTCGGTGGCTCTGTGTCTCCGCGGTTTTTCTTTTGAAGGAAAAAATTATGGAAAATAAAATCTCTTTAACAGTAAACGGACAATCCCATGCCCTTACGGTTACCCCCACCGAAACCCTCGCCGATGCCCTGCGGGTGCGTCTGAAACTGACCGGCACCAAGATCGGTTGCGAGGAGGCCGAATGCGGCGTCTGCACCGTGCTGGTGGACGGTGAACCAACGCTTTCCTGTGTCTACCCCGCTGCACGTGCGGACGGGAAAACGATTTTAACAATTGAAGGGTTGGCAAAATCAGAAGATGGCAAACTGGTCCTGCATCCCTTGCAGGAAGCCTTTGTCCAGCACGGCGCGGTGCAGTGCGGGTTCTGTATCCCCGGCCAGATCATGACCTCCTACGCGCTGCTCAAGCGCAATCCTGACCCCTCGTCGGACGAGCTGCGTCACGCGTTAAAGGACACGCTCTGCCGTTGCGCGGGCTATCCCACCATCGAGAATGCTATCCTGGACGCCGCCCACGCACTGCGGACCGGCGAACCGGTTCACCCGCCGCACATCCCGGATTCGGTCAACGCCAAAAAATTGATCGGCAAAAGCCAGATCCGCCCGGATGCGTTCGAGAAGGTGACCGGCGAAGCCATCTACACCGATGACCTGGAATTCGAAGGCATGTTATTTGCCAGCGTGTGCCGCGCAGGGGTGCCGCACGCCATTTTGAAAAACCTCGACATCAGCAAAGCCCAAAACTTGCCCGGCGTAATTGCGGTTTTAACTGCTGAAGATATCCTTGGCGAACACACCCACGGGCTGGTCGTTTTCGACTGGCCGGTGCTGGTCGGTACTGGGGAGCGGGTCCGCTATGTGGGAGACGCGCTCGCGCTTGTAGCCGCGGAAACGCAGGAGATCGCCGAGCAGGCCGTGGCTTTGATTGAACCTGAGTTCGAGCTTCAAACGGTGGTCAAGGATGCGGTTCAGGCCTACCAGCCGGATGCGCCCAGGTTGCACGAGTCTGGTAACCTGCTCAAGCACATCAAAGTCCGCAAAGGTGACATGGAAGTCGGTTTTGCCAAAGCAGACGTCATCCTGGAACACACTTTCCACACCGCCATGACCGATCACGCTTTCCTCGAGCCGGAGTGCAGCATCGCAGTGCCGCTCGAAGACGGGCGTATGGAAGTCTATGTCGGCTCGCAGATCCCCTACCAGGACCGCACCCAGGTAGCGCGTGCCCTGGGCTGGCCGGAACAACGCATACGCATCATCGGCCAGTTGATGGGCGGCGGTTTTGGCGGCAAGGAAGACGTAATGGGGCAGATCCACTCGGCCATGCTGGCGAACTCCACAGGACGCCCGGTGAAGCTGCTCTTTGACCGCCACGAGAGCCTGGTGGTGCATCCCAAGCGCCACGCCACCCAGATCAAAGTAAAGATCGGCGCGATGAAGGATGGCCGCGTTGTGGCCGCTGAAACCGAACTGTACGGCGACACCGGCGCGTATGCCTCGTTGGGTGAGAAGGTCATGACGCGTGCCACCACCCATTCAGCCGGCCCTTATGATGTCGAGCACGTCCGCGCCGACTGCTACGCCATGTACACCAACAATCCGCCTGCCGGAGCCTTCCGTGGCTTCGGCGTCACCCAGTCGGCTTTTGCGGTCGAGAGCATGATGGACAAATTGGCCGAAACGCTCGGCCTCGACCCTGTCGAATTGCGCCGCATGAATGCCCTGCGCGTGGGCAGCATCACCAATACCGGACAGGAGCTGCGCGACAGCGTGGGACTGGTGGAATGTATCGATAAAGTGGAAGCGGAGATGCGTCGTCTGACGGAGGGACCGCATCTTTTCACGCCCCGGCCTGTTCCCGGCTCCGAACACCTGGTGCGCGCCTGGGGGATTGCCGCCGGGTACAAGAACACCGGTCTGGGCGGCGGCGCACCCGACAAATCCGGTGCGGAACTGGAGCTTTACGACAACGGCACCTTCGAAGTCCGCAGCTCGGCAGCCGAACTCGGCCAGGGACTGGTCTCGGTCATGCAATTGATGGTGGCCGAAGAAATGGCCGTCCCGCCGGGTCAGGTGCGCGTGCTGGTCATGGACACCGACCTGACCCCCAACGGCGGCCCGACCACGGCGTCCCGCCAGACCTACGTGACAGGCAACGCCTCGCGCCTGGCTGCCGTCACCCTGCGCGAAGCGATTTCACGCTCTATGGCCGAAAAGTACGATATCCCTCCTGAAGAAATCCGGTTCGAGAACGGAAGCGTTCGGGTAAATGGCACCACGCTGACCTATGCGGATGTCGCCAGGGAAATGAAGGAAATGGGCCAGCAGCCGCGCGCCCTGTACGAATATGAAGCCCCCAGGACCCAGCCGCTCGGCACGGGCGGCGACATGCACTTCGCCTTCTCGTTCGCCGCGCAAGCGGCCGAGGTAGAGGTCAACACGCTGACCGGTGAGGTACGCGTGCTGCGCGTGATCGCTGCCAACGACGTGGGCACAGCCGTCAACCCGCTTGGCCTGCAGGGACAGGTGGAAGGCGGCGTGATGATGGGCCTGGGCAACGCTCTTACCGAGAACTTCATCGTTGAAGACGGCTACGTGATCACCGACCGGCTGGCGCGCTACCGTATCCCGTCCATTGTGCACACGCCGGAGATCATCTCGATCGTGGTCGAGCACCCCACCGCCGACGGGCCGCACGGCGCCAAGGGTGTGGGTGAAATATGCAGCATCCCGACCACGCCGGCTATCACCAACGCGATCTACAACGCGGTGGGTGTGCGCGTGGATACGCTGCCGGTGGATCAGGAAAAGATTGCAATGGAGTTGGCTACGCGGTAAAGTTTATCTTCAGCTTTTACCACGGAGATACTGAGTTACAGAGAGTCACTTCTTTGTACCTCGGTGTCTTCGTGGTTTTTCTTTAAAAGGTTATCAACATCAAGGTAAAATAGAGCGAACTCAAGAGAGGAACTTATGAGCAAATTCGTAGGCTATCGTTGTTCGATCTGTAAGGCGGAGGAAAACCCGGGCAGGTCACCTGCATCTGCCGATAAAACGCTCACCCTTAGACCCACAGAATTTTGAGCTGATCTTCTACTGTCTTAAATTCACTATCCCCGGTTATCAAATTTGCACCTTTTATCTTCGCCAGCGCGGCTGCGTAACAATCCGCGTAAGACATTTTGTGTTGTGATTTGAAGCGTGCTGCTTCCAGAGTAACCTCCCAATCCGCATCTACAAATTGAATCCGTAAATCACTAATTTCCTTGACTATCGTATCGGCGTCACCTTCCGAGATTTCGCGCGCGGTGATGTACCAGACTTCCCCAACGTTCACCACTGACATAAGGACAGGAATTCCAGCTTCGTGAGCGCTGGAAATTAAATCGGCAATTTGTCCGCCGGCGGGCTCATCTTCGAAGTAGGCGATGACAGCCCATGAATCCAGCACAAACGCTTTGGGTTTGGGCGGCATTTCAATATCCCTTTTCCTGTTCTTTTTCAGCTTTCAGCGCTTTCATCAAGCCTGTGCCTTTGTACTTGCCGCGCAGGCCATCGACATACTCGCGCGTAACAGGGGTCAGGATAATTCGTTTGTTGGCTTCGTCCAGGTCAATTTGAATATGCGTGCCTTCCTTGATACCCAGCTTGCGCCTAATTTTAGCAGGAATAACCACTTGCCCTTTTGATGTGGTAACAGTTTCCATAGTTGCTCCTTTGCTGAAAAGTGTACTATATATTAATATGTAAGTCAATAATGAAATATCTTACATTACTTAAAGTAGTTGAGTAATAATTAATTGTCGGAAACTATATACCTAAAAAATTACCCTCGGGCGTCAGTTCGACAAACTCAGTGTATACCTCGCCGCCAAGGCAGGCGGCTTGAGCGATCTATTGGTATTAAGGGTAAAATAGAGCGAACTTAAGAGAGGAACTCATGATTAAATTCATAGGCTATCGTTGTTCGATCTGCAAGACGGAATACCAGCCCGGGCAGGTAAACTATATCTGTCCAAAGGATGGAGGTAATCTGGACGTCATCCTCGATTATGAGACCATTCGAGAGAAATATGAACCCGAAGATATCACCAGCCGGACCGATCCCTCGCTGTGGCGCTATGCGCCCCTGCTGCCCGTCCCTGAAGTGAAAGGCGGTGGCACGCCGCTGCATGCTGCGGGCTGGACGCCGGTCTTCAAGATGGAACAGCTTGCCGGAAAACTCGGCCTTCAACAGCTCTGGCTCAAGGACGAGTCCCGCAACCCGACCGCTTCTTTCAAGGACCGCGCCAGCGCAATTGTGGTGGCGCGCGCGCGCGAGATCAAAGCCGAAGTGGTGGTGACGGCTTCCACGGGTAACGCGGGCGCGGCGCTGGCAGGTATGGCGGCGGCGGTTGGGCAGAAGGCAGTTATCTTTGCGCCCAAGTCCGCGCCGCCGGCCAAGGTGGCGCAGCTGCTGGTCTTCGGCGCGAAGGTCATGCTGGTGGACGGCAGTTACGATGACGCCTTCGACCTTACCATTAAGGCAGCGAAAGAGTTCGGCTGGTACTGCCGCAACACGGGCTACAATCCCTTTACCGCCGAGGGCAAGAAGACCGCCGCCTTCGAGATGTGGGAATTCATGCAGAAAGCTATCGGAACCTCGCCGTACACACTCTTCGTTTCGGTTGGCGATGGCAACATCATCTCCGGCATCCACAAAGGATTCAAGGATTTGCTGGAACTGGGCTGGATCGAGCAGATACCGCGCATCATTGGCGTGCAGGCCGAGGGATCGGCAGCGGTGGCCAATGCGTTCCGCGCTGGGACCGAGGAAATTGTCCCTGTTTCGGCAACCACCCTGGCCGACAGCATCTCGGTGGACCTGCCGCGCGACGGGGTGCGGGCGGTACGGGCGGCGCGCGATACCGGTGGGACGTACATTACCGTGTCAGATGAAGAGATCCTGTCCGCGATTGCGGAGCTCGGTAAGGTGGGCATTTTTGCGGAACCGGCCGGGGCTACCTCCTATGCCGGGTTGGTGAAGGCAGCCGGCTCGGGCGCCGTGGGAAGCGATGATCCCATCCTGGTGTTAAATACTGGCAGCGGGCTGAAAGATGTCAAGGCGGCGATGCAAGCCGTGTCTGAAGCGCCCATCATTGAACCAACGCTGGAGGCCCTCAAGAAGTTGTTATGAGTAACAATTGGAGCACGTCGTTCCGTTACCTGATGGGAGCTGTTGCATTTGCTGCTTTCATCGCGTTATTGTTCTACGCGCATGAAGCCGTGAACGCGCTGGTCATTGCCGGATTTTCAGCCTATTTGATCAATCCGGCGGTTATATTCCTGGCCGAACGGACGCAAATGACCAGAACGCAGGCTGTCAATTTTGTTTATTTTTCAGCCCTGATCCTTCTCGTTGGAATCCCGGCCTCGCTTACACCCCTCCTCCTTAACGAAGCACAAATTGTTATTCAGGACCTGTTGGATTTGACAGACCAGTTACAACAAACATTTTCCGAGCCGATCGTATTTGCCGGGTATGTATTCCATTTTGAACAGTTAGGCGCATCGTTGAACCAGTTGGAGACCACAGTACTCTCGCCGCTGCCGGAGGAGTTGCTGCAGCTGCTGGAGTCCACGTCCGTGGGAGTCTTGTGGTTCCTGGTGATTTTGGTCAGCGTGCACATGTTCCTTTCTCACTGGCCACGGATTCGTGACTGGTTGATCAACCTGGCGCCACCCGTTTATCAGGGTGAAATGCACGAGTTGTACACACGCATCCGCCACGTGTGGATGGCTTACTTGCGTGGACAAATCGTCTTAATGATCATCGTTGGGATCGTCTTCACTGTTGCCTGGGTGGTTATCGGGATCCCGGGTGCGCTGGTGCTGGGTATTGTCGCTGGCTTTCTTACCCTGATTCCTGATGTGGGTCCATTCCTGGCTTATCTACTGGCTGTTGGTGTAGCCTTACTGGAAGGTTCGAACTGGATCCCGCTTTCCAATTTCTGGGTGGCTGGGATTGTGACGATCACTTACCTGGTCTTGATCAATCTTAAGGGCTTATGGTTGCGTCCTTATATCATGGGACGCAGCGTTCACATGCACGAGGGGCTGGTGTTCATTGCAATCTTGATCGCCACGATCCTGGAGGGTATCATGGGCGCGTTGCTGGTAGTGCCATTACTGGCCAGCGTGGCTGTGATGGGCGAGTACGTGCGACGGAAAGTTCTTGGTTTGCCAGCTTTTGACGAAGGTGACAAAGTGCAATTTGTCGAGCCGGAAGAAGTGATTAAAAAACCGGGATGGAAATTTAAGAAGGATCTTGGGAACCAGGAGGTCGCACAGGAGCAGGAAGCCATTGAGGAACAGGACGTGACAAAATGAATACCACGTATTCGATTGTCGCACCTATCTTCAACGAGATTGACAATCTTCTTGAACTCTACCGTCGGGTCAAGGAAGTGTTGGAATCGTCGGGCGAAACCTGGGAATTGCTCTTAGTGGACGATGGTTCCACAGATGGTTCCACCGAAAAAATCCGCGAACTGGCCGGAGCCGATGAACGTGTCCGGCCGGTCATCTTTGCGCGCAATTTCGGGCACCAGATCGCCATCACCGCGGGCTGGGACTATGCCTGTGGCAATGCGGTCATCACCATTGATTCGGATTTGCAAGACCCACCCGAAGTGATTTTAGATTTGATAGAAAAGTGGAAGGAAGGTTATGAGGTAGTCTACGCTGTGCGCACGGAACGCGAAGGTGAATCCTGGTTCAAGCTCTGGACCGCGTCCCTGTTTTATCGCATCATCTACCGGATTACAGACGTGAAAATCCCGCTTGATACGGGCGATTTCCGATTGATGGACCGCAAGGTGGTAGATGTGATCAAGACCATGCGCGAGCGTCATCGCTTCCCGCGGGGTATGTCCGCCTGGGTCGGTTTTAAACAGATCGGCGTAAAATACAAGCGCGCCGCCCGCGTTGCCGGTGAGACCAAGTATCCCTTCAGGAAAATGCTGCGTTTGGCATTAAATGCTGTTACCAGCTTTTCGTATTTCCCGTTGCAGGTAGCGACCTATATTGGTTTTGTCGCTGCGGGGATTGCGATCCTGGCAATCCCGGTTGTCATTTACATGCGTATTACTGGCTCGCAAGCCTTCTTTGGCCAGGCAACAACCTTGATCGCCGTCCTGTTCCTTGGTGGGGTCCAACTGATTTCGCTGGGAATTCTGGGGGAATACATCGGTCGTCTCTACGACGAAGCAAAGGGCAGGCCGTTGTATATCGTCAGCGAAGCGCCGGATGTCCCGAGGCAGTTACCGGTAAGCAGTAGTCAGTAATCAGTTTTAAGTTACCAATAATCATCTTCTAAAAGCGGTTCTCTGGTCAGGTCACGATTAAGACCGGGAGCCGCATTTTTCTGGGCCAAAATGAATCTATCTTTCCTGCGTGATAAACCTTTCATGCGTTCCATGCTGTCCCTGGCGATCCCGGTAGCATTCCAGCAGTTTATTTCTGCCGGGATGAACATGGTGGATGTGCTTATGGTCGGCCAGTTGGGCGAAGCCTCCATCGCCGGTCTGGGACTTGCCAACCAGGTCTTTTTCCTGCTGATCCTGTTTTTATTTGGTGTAACCAGCGGTATGGCGATTTTCACCGCCCAGTTCTGGGGTAAGGGAGATGAGGACGGCATTCGTAGAGTATTGGGCATCTGTTTGACGGTTGCTCTGGGGGTTGGATTGTTGTTCACCCTGGCTGCTACCATGATCCCCGAAACCGTCTTGCGGTTTTATACGGAAGACCCTGAAGTCATCGAGATCGGAAGTAGTTACCTGCGGATTGTCGGCTTTTCCTACATGTTCATGGCGGTTACCACATCCTACTTTGCGGTCCTGCGCAGTATTACGTTTGTCAAAATTACGGTGATCGTCAGCGTGATTGCCATCATTCTCAAAACAGGGCTGGGGTATCTGTTTATCTTTGGGATCGGCGGGCTGCCAGCATTGGGCGTGCGCGGCGCTGCGATTGGCACCACCTTTGGCTGGGTTTTTCAATGTGTCTTGATCATCATCCTGGTCTATGTGTTAAAAACTCCCCTGGCTGCCAATCCGTTAACCTTTTTCCGCTTCGATCGCGCTTTCCTTGGAAAAGTTCTCAAGACAGCCATGCCCGCTGCGGCCAATGAAGTCTTCTGGTCAGTAGGGATTACTGTCTACAATGCGGTCTATGCGCGCATCGGAACGGACGCCATTGCCGCCGTACAGATCAACGCCACAATGGAAGAAATTGCGTTTGTATTTTTCATCGGTTTGGGCAATGCCTGTGCGATCATGGTCGGTAACAAGATCGGTGCGGACGAGAAGGAAGTTGCTTTCGAATATGGCCGCCGCTTTACGATCCTGACCGTTCTGATGGCTTTGGTCGCTGGCGCAGTGATCCTCTCCGTCCGCGGACCTGTGATCGGCCTTTATGACATCTCCGAAGGGGCAGCCAGCAACGTTTTCAGGCTGATGACTATTTTCTCGCTGACGGCCTGGTTGCGCGGGATCAACTTTATTCTATTTATTGGCGCCCTGCGTGCAGGCGGGGATACGCGCTTTGCCATGTTCATGGAACTGTTTTCCATCTGGGTGATCGGTGTCCCCGCGGCGCTGATCGGTGGATTCGTTTTGCACCTGCCGGTCTACGGGGTCTATATGCTGGTATTGCTGGAAGAAGTGGCGAAAGTATTCGTCATGGTCCGGCGCTATCGCTCGCGGAAGTGGATCCACAACCTCGTAAACGCGCCAGAAGTGATTTGAGTTCTTCCAGCCGTTTCTGGCTCGCATCCGACAGCAAAAGCGTCATCCCAAATGAGATCAATACGACGGTGATCACAAAAAAGACCGCTTCCTCGACGGGCAGATTCCCAATAAATATGCCGGCGGACTGGGACGGATCGATGGTCCACGTCCCGGCGCCGATTGCGAGCGCGTCCATCGCGGACAAATAGCCTGATCCCGTTAAAATGACCGTTCCCAGCAACCGGCGGTGGTGCCACAGGATGTCCGCGCCGAAGGCCAACTGCGGGGCGATGGCGGGCAGGGCCCATGTCAGCGTGATGGCGAGATACGTCCCGGGTTGCCAGCTTGAGAGCAGGACAAAGAGCGAGACTGCCCATAGCACGGCCAGCAGGCCCAGGGTCCAGGCGCGAAGCGGTTTGCTGGGTCTGAAAGGAGCATTGGGGACAAATATTTCCATCCTTGCCAGCGTCCACCACCACAGCCCGACCAAGATTGTTTCCAGCACAAAGAAGGTGTATTCCTCCAGCGGGACATAGCCAAACACGATCCCGGTGACCAGATTCGGGTCGTAATACCACACACCGGTGGCCACCAGGTAGTTATCCCAGGGCGTGGTGTACGTCACTGCCAAAACGATGTGGATCAAGATGCCCTGCCAGAGTTTGGCGCTATTGAAACCGATTAACGAGCGATCCTTTACTCGCCAATAGAGCCAGAGCAGGAGCAGAATGGGGATTACCAGAAATCGAAGCAGAAAGCCAAAGTAAGTCATAGTTTGATTTTCGGAGTTCAACGACTCCAGTCGTTGGACTCGTTGTCTATAAATAGGTTACTCAACGCCCGATCCCCTGCGCATGACCCTCATCATCACCCCCGGCCAGGGCTCCAGCGTCGCGCCCATATGGGGATGGATTTTTTCCGCGTTGAGTGGAGTAAAGGCAAAGTTTTTTAGCAAGTAAGCCAATACCAGGCGCGCTTCGGCCTGGCCAAAAGCCGCGCCGATGCAGGCTCGCGGCCCGCCGCCGAACGGGATATAGGAAAAGGACGGGGTTTTTCGGCCGCGCTCGAATCGGGCGGGACAAAACTGGTCCGCATTTTCCCAGATAGACGGGTCGCGTTGGGTAAGATAGATCGAGTAGAACATGCGCGACCCCGAAGGGACAGTCCCTTCTTCGAATTCCATATCTTCCGCCACCATGCGGTTGCCGATGTGAATGGGTGGGTACAGGCGCAGCGCTTCTTTGATGACTTGATCGAGCAGGGGCGGCCGTTCATCCTGTTCCAGATCGGCGACGAGTTGTTTATGGATCTCCGGGTGCTGGCCGAGCAGGGCAAAGGTCCAGGCCAACAGGGCGGTGGATGTGTCGTGTCCGGCGATCAGCATGGTGAGCATCTGGTCGCGGATGGTGTTATCGTCCAGGCCAGCGTCGATCAGGTGTTGGAGAAGATCGGGATTTGGTAATTGGGAATCGGTAAATTGGTTGTAATGGCGTGTGATATCGCCCGTTTGGCGCCTGTTCGAGATGATTTCGTGTAAATATTCATCCAGAATTCGCAAATGCTTTTTGTATCCTGGCCTGGGGATCTTACGCCAAATGATCCACGATCCGGGCGAAATATATTCGATAGCTTTCAGGATTGGTGTCCAAATGCGGGACATGTCGTCCCAAACATCCACGCTGAAGAGCGCTTGCATGATGATCAGCAGGGCAATCTTACGGCTTTCGACCAGCATGTCCACAATCTGGCCATCCTGCCAGGCAGCCGTGACTTGACCGCTTTTTTCGAGCATCATTTGCGTATAACCATCGAGTTGCGAGGGGTGCAGGCTGGGTTCCATCAATTTGCGGTACTGGTCATGCTCCTGACCGTCGGTGACCAGTACGCCGCGCCGTAGCAGGTCAGTGACCGGATCGTGGTTGCGCCAGAGCAGCTTTTCCCGCTCGCTGACCAGTACCTTGCGGTTGGCTTCGGGTCCAAAGACGACGTATGGTTTGAATCCTGGCAATGGGATCTGGAAGAAACGCCCAACCTGCTCAGCCATCACTTTCAACGGACCAAGCGGAGATCGCTCGGCCAGCAAGGCTTTCAGTGCTGCAATGCCGATCCGGGAGTCAGTAGGAGGCGCCATCTCAGGCGTTCTCCAGAACATAACAGCCGGCGTTGGTGGGATGGTCTTCCACGAACGAGCCAGGTTGTACCCCGCGGATGAGCCACAGGACCAGCCAGTCGCCGCTGGCAGCTGTAGCATGCAGCAGGCTGAACCACATCAAGTCACCGCTGCCGGTGAACATGGCGATGATAAAGGGGATGAGCCCCAGTACCAGCCCGGGCATGAATGCTCCCAGCCGGTAAGGGCTTACTTCCAGCGGTTCCCTGACGTGAGCATAGGGTGTAATGGTTTTCCACATGAAGCCGAATTTGATCGCGCTAAACGGCTTTTTGCCAAAGATTGCCCAAGAAAGGCCGTGAAGAACTTCATGTAGGATAATCCCGCCGAGAATAACACCGATAAGAAAACTGATATTCCATTTTGGTTCAAACCCTGCTGCGCCATGGATGGAGTAAAAACTGGCAACCTGAGCTATGGCAACCGGAATGGCAATAAGCATGCCGAACAAGTTGGCTTTTGCCATTGAAATGGATACATCGCGTTTGTGGAGTTCGGTCATAATGTCGATTCCTGAAAAGATCTGGCATAGTTATATGCCAAGAGTGTTCGCTCTCGTGCAACTTTGTGGTCCACGATCGGCGTGGGATAGCCTGCCACATTCACGCCCTGCTCCCACGGCGTGTGGATTTCTTTCCCGTTTAACTTGCGCAGCTCGGGTACCCACTTGCGGATGGTATCCCCGTGCGGGTCGAATTTGATGGCCTGTATCAGCGGGTTGAAGATGCGGAAATATGGCGCTGCGTCTGTGCCGGTGCCTGCTGTCCATTGCCAGCCGCCGTTGTTAGCCGCCGGGTCGCCGTCCAACAGGTTTTCCATGAACCAGGCCTCACCCCAGCGCCAGTCGATCAGCAGGTCTTTGACCAGGAACGAGGCAGTGATCATGCGCGCGCGGTTGTGCATCCAGCCAGTCTCGCGCAGTTGGCGCATGCCGGCGTCCACGATGGGGTAACCTGTCTGTCCCGCTTTCCAGGCTTCGAATTCTTCAACATTGTTCCGCCAGGGGATCTCCGCCAGCGACGGGTTGAAGGCTGTTTTGCTGACCTGCGGGAAATGATACAGGATCTGGATGTAGAACTCGCGCCAGATGAGCTCATTCAGCCAGACTTCGGCGCCTTTGCGCGACTCCACATCTTCCGCGGACCGAATGGCCTGTTGCGCGTTATGGACAGCCTGTCTCAGCCCCAGCATCCCAAACCGGATGTAGGGCGAAAGGGCGGAGGTGCCGTCCAGGTCCATGCGGTTGCGGTTTTCAGCGTATTTGGTAACTGGTAAATTGGTAAATTGGTACAACCGTTTAAGCGCCTCTGCTTCGCCTGCCGGGAACAGGGCGCTGGTGGGGGCTTCAAGAATGGTTTCGGTGCGGATGCCTGCCGGGGTTTGGATGCGCGCAGGCGCGGAGACCATGTGAATGCTGCCTGGCAGCATGGCTTTCCAGGCTTTGGCATAGGGTGTGTAAACCGTATACGGACTACCATCCGCCTTTTTGACGAATTCAGGGTGCTGGACGGTTTGTCCCAAAACCAGCTGCAATGGCAGTTCGCGGGAAACCTGCCTGTCCCGCTGGCGCGAATAAGGAGAGTAATCTTCTTCAGCGTAAACAGTCCTTGCGTCGCTTTCGGCCAGCAAGGAACGCAGGACTTCCACCGGTTCCCCGCTGCGGACCACCAGGTAGCTGCCGCGCTGGCGCAGGTCCGCGTCCAGGGCGCGCAGACCATTGAACAGGAAGGCCTGTCGCTTTGGGGCCGGGCGGGAGAGCAGGGCCGGGTCAAGGATAAAGACCGGGAGTACGGAAGCAGCTTCCAGCGCAGTTTGAAGCGCGGGGTTATCTGTCAGACGCAGGTCCCGGCGGATCCACCAGATGGCAGTCATGTGCTTTCCGGTACCTGTAACCCGGTCAACGAATGTTGTCTGACCTGGTCGTTGATGGTAATGGTCAGGCTGCCATCGCGTTTCAATTCCATGCGCCCCGAATTGCCAGCATTATCTTTGAAATTTAGCGATCCGTAAGCGCGGATGTGTGTCTTCCTTATAAGCGAAAGCGCCAGCTCGCTGGTGATGACCCCGGTCAGTTCGGCGCTATATTCGCCGGATGTGAAGGTGAAACGGGAGGGGGCGGGCATGCCCAGACCGCGCAAGCCGACGGTGGTGCCTGTGATCTCTTCGCTGCCTGCGAAGCTGTCGCCGCCAGGCATGGCAACCCGGTAGGATATCCGGTAACTCGGTGAACGGCTGTCCAAGCGGGCCGTGACGTTTGCTCCTGTGGCAGGGTCCGGCTCAGTGACGGACTGGCCTGTGCTGTCGAAGTTTGGCTGGTAATAGGCGCGCCCGTAGGAAGTGGAAGATGCGACGGTATAAAGCGCGATATGTTCCAGGGCTTTGACACTTTTTCCCTGGGAAAGCAGTTCAGAAACGGGAACCAACCAGGCGGTCTTGTGCATACGGCGCACAATGTAACCGAGCAGGGATATCCCTTCGGGCGGGAGCTCGTAGCGGGTGGTTTCAGTCATCGTGGCTCACTCCTTTGCTGGGCTGGTTTTTTTCGTCCGCTTGCGGATGACAACCAGTAGAACAGCTAGTGCGATCAAAACGCCCGTGAGTGCCAGCGCCAAGCCATGCCCGAAGAAGATATGCACGCGCAGCCACCAGACCGGGAAGCGGAACAGGTCAGCAGGTTCGAAGACCTCTGCCCGGCCAGTGTCGAGCACATACTTTCCAGGCTTCCCGTCCGGATGCCAGACGAGCAGATAGTAAGCGCCGTCGGCCGGCAAAACCAGGTCGATCTGCTGGCGGCCCCAATAGGTGGTCTGGGTGAATGGCTCGAAGAAATCAGCGCTCACGCTTGAAGGGAAAACCAGCACCCCCAGGTCTTCGGGGCGATCGGGAGGCAGGGTATTGGAGTCTGCTTCAGGCAGGCCGGGGCCAAAGAGCGCAGCAGTGACGCCGTACTCCTGCAGCCCATCGACGGCGGGGATCTGGATGCCGGCATGCAAATCCTGCCCGGCTTCAGACTCGAAGGTATACACATCGATCTGACCGGAGTCCAGGTTGCGGTAAACAGCGAAGGAGGTGCGCAGATCCGGGATCTCAATTGGGCCATAATGATCACCCCAAATCGGGCGATGTGCTGAAGCGGAGGATAATGGGATGAGCAGGATGAGCAGGAACAGGATGAAAGGAGTACGTTTTATGTTTTTCATACTATTAAATTTCTATCTAAAGAAGCTGTTTTTTTCCTTGGTACAGGCTGAAGCATCAGGATAAGCAGTAAACTTAAATTACCCTGATACTTCCTCACCGATAAGCGATCGCACGATTTGTAAAACTTCACTGTTTTCAGGTATGTCGCTCATCGCGTGCCCGTAGTGAGCATAACGGGCAATCCCTTGTTTATCGATGATCACCTGGGCTGGCATGCGCCCCAGCTTGAACAGATTGACTTCCTGTCTGTAGCGCTTCAAAACGCTATGAGTCGGGTCAGGCAAGCCAATGAAGGGCAATTTGTGTGATTTCCAATACATATTGAAAGAGTCCGAATCTTCTGGCCCTACCACGATAATTTCAGTTTCTAGTTCCTGGAATTTAGAATAGTCCCGGCGCAACTGCGCCATGTGCCGCTGGCAGAACGGTCATATGAAACCGCGGTTAAAGACCAGCAGTACATTGGCTTTATTGTGAAAATTCGAGAGCCGGACCGGTTGTCCGTTGGCGCCGGTCAGTGAGAAATCGGGCGCAGGCTGGTTGATTTGAATACGGTTACCCATCAGAAACCTCGTCTTTGTCCCTGCCAGGGAGGCGGAACCTGTCTACGGAATTCTTCTACGCTCGGTCCGTTTAAGTTTCTCAGCCGCCAGGTACCGTACAGGTAACTGAGCACCAGCAGGATGACTAGCGCGGGCCAGCCCAATATGAAATTGATAAATGCCAACCGGCTGGCAGCCTCGGCCTGGAAAAGCGAGAACTGCCATATCAAACGTACAGCGAAAAAAACCGTCCAGGCCAGGGTGACTTCGCTATAAGCAGGGCGTACCCGCGGATGCCAGTACCAATCCAATGGCCAGCGTCGGGCGATGAAACTCGTCCAGGCAACGAGGGGGCGACGGATAAGCAGACTGATCAGCGCTAGAGCAGCGGTCACGCTACCACTAACGAGGTTAGGTAGAAAATATCCTTCAGACCGGCCTAGAAACCAGACGATTAGAAGGGCCAGCCCTACACTGCCGATCCCTGCCAGGGCGTACAGCAGGGATTGCCCTCGCCACAGGCGCAGGACAGCAATCAATATCGCCGGCCCCAGGGATACCCACATGGCAACCTGAAATCCGAAAAGAGCGTTAATCAGCAGGAAAATGAGCGGTGGGAGGACCGCGTCCAACAAATTTCCGCTTCCCAGAACCAGACGGAACTCATCCAGGAGTTCGCGACCTTTGCTTTCCCGGGTGGGAGTCAGGTTTTCAGGCATGCTTTCCCATCCAGAACGTGCGCCAATCGCCCTGACTTGTATACAGGTTGATCAAAGCGTACAGGCTGCCTGCAAAGAAGCCAAGTACCAGCATAGCTATTGTCCACAGCAGGGCCACAGGCAGGGACTTTTCGCGGTAGATGATCCAGGCTGAGAAGAGCGTGAAGCCGGTGTAAAGGTCTACGAGAGAGACGATGCCCCAGGGCATGCTGGCCAGTTGGCTTCCTTCAGCAAAGAAGTCGCCAACGATGAAGCCGTATATGAGGACGGTGGTCATGGCGAGCAGGCCAAGCCACGCAATGAGCTTTGCCAGTTTCATTAAAGCACCAGAATTATGCCAAAGATGATCTCGACCACCAGGCTGATGATGTTGGATCGCTCGATGGATTTGTCTATTACCATGGAAACCGCGCGCACCGCAGCGATGGCAATGTACATGATGCCAAGCATTTGATAGACTTCGCGCGTCCCCAGTAGGAAGACGGCAATCCCCAGCCCGATGAACAGGCCGCCAAGCACTGCGCGGATCTCGGTGATGCCGCGCCCGCCGGGGGCTGTCAGGCCTGTGAAGCCCTGTGCCATTTTCGGCCAGAACAGGGAGAGCATGCCGGTCAGGATGGTGCCGATGATGGCGATAATTTGGAGGATTTTGAGGATATTCATTATTCTCCTGAATTTGAAAAACTTGACAGGCGGGGAATTAATACAGGCGTCCTCTTTTTGTAAGACTCATAATCTTCCTGCCCACCCCATTTTTTATCGGCCTTTTTCTCAAGCAGAGGAACGCCACTGACGCGGGTGAGAAGCAGAGTGACAAAAATGGGAGAAATCAGGGTGACCCACTGCCAGCCTTGCAGAACGGGCAAGGCGATGATGGCGATGCCGATCCAGAGAACGATCTCGCCAAAGTAATTGGGATGGCGGGAGCGGGACCATAATCCTGTTTGAATAAACTTGCCTTTGTTGTCTGGGTTCGCGCTGAAGCGGCTTTTTTGGGTGTCGGCGATTACTTCAAAGATGAAGCCAAACACCCATACCAACAAGCCGACCACGGCGAAACCATCCAATTCTTTTCGGGTGGCGGTTGTCATGGCGACCAGCGCGGCGGCCGCGGTAAAGGTTACCCACAATCCCTGGATGGTCCAGACGTTGAGGAAGCGGATAAAGGAAGGCTTGATCTCGTCAAAGCGATCATCCTTGCCAGCCTTTTTGATTCGGCCAAACAGGAACGTCCCCAGGCGGATTGCCCAGACGACCACCAAAGCCCACAAAAGGATGGCCCTGCCGTCACCACCCGCGCCAAGTACAAGGGCGATTGTGGTGACGGAGATATAGGTGATGCTTCCAGTCAGATCGAAGAATTTTTCGGTCTGCAACAAATAGGCCGGGATAAAGGCCAGCCACTGGATCAAAAAGGCCAGTCCGATAGACAAAGCGAACAACGGAACTCCAGCGATTGAAGTACCGCCTTGACTTCCAGCCAAAGCAACCAAGATGCCGATCAGGATCAAAATTGGGAAAACGATTAGCGCATTGCGATCTGTTGTCTTCATGATTTATTTTCCTTTGCAATACAAGCGAAACCAAGCGCGCCGACGCCAAGATGGGCGCCAAGGACGGGGGTGATCTGCACGATGGGGATGTCGCCATTCGGCAGATATTTTTTGATGCGCTGTGCCATTTCTTCGGCTTCTCTTTGCACACCTGCGTGAACGATGGCCAACCGTTCGTAAGGTGCGTATTCGTTCAGCCACTCAAAGAGACGTTCGGTGGCGCGAGTCTGTGTGCGGGCGCGATGCGCAGTGGGTTTTCCCAGGTGCATATGCAGCAAAGGCTTGATCTGCAGTATTTCGCCCAGGCGGGCAAGGGCGAAGTGCATCCGTCCGCTGCGGCGCAGGTACTCGAGTGTTTTCAACGAAGCAAATACGTAAGTGTGCTTCATCAGTTCTTGAAGGCTGGCAAGGATTTCATCCACTTTATGACCGAGTTCAGACAGTTGGGCAGCTCTTTCAACGATGAAGCCTAACCCCAGGCTGAGTTGTGTTGAGTCCAGCACGGTGACTGGGATGCGTTTGAATTGCCCGGCTGCTATGAGAGCAGAATTAATGGTTGCGCTCAGGCTTTCTGAAATGTGGATTGATATAACAGATTGCGCTCCTTCATCTGCCAATTGCTCGTATTTCTGCCGAAAAATTTCCGGGCCGGGTGCAGCAGTGGTCGGGGCAGGTTTGTAGTCTGGCAATTGGGTGTAAAAGTCGTTGCGGGTCAGATCGACGCCATCCAGGAAGGTTTTACCTCCCTGGTTGATGTGAAGCGGGATGACCGAAATCTTGTACTTGCTGACCAAATATTCTGGCAAATCACAGGTGCTGTCAGTGACAATACGTGTTTTCATTTCGTTTCCTTTACCGGTTTGAAAGATGATTACCTTCCACCAATCTGTGTTCTTATCCAGGTTGATATAGGTTGACCCTCTTTACCCATCGCCGAATCGATAGATTTTGCGTAAGCTTTCAAAAAGCTATCCAGGCTCTCGACGCTATGGCTGTGTTCCTGCAACAGTCCTTTGATCCATTCCATCTCCGTTGCCAGGCTCTCAATATATCCGAGGGATAGCGCAGAAGCTATGTCGCTTCCCAGTTGTTGGATGGCAATGGTCGAAAATTCTATAGGAATGCCGATCTTGACAGCCTGTGTGAGAGCGTATGTATCGATCATTGGCCGATTTTGGATAAACAATTTGCTCAGATCAATATCCTGCTTACTGACCGGCACGATTCCTTCAGGAGATATATCGGAGGTCAGCAAAGTTTCAGTAGATTGAATTGCTGCCTGGATCGAATCGCCCAAAAAGTGGGCAGGGATTCGGTTGCGAAGTTCGGGGATCTGATTGAAAACGCGGCCGCCGTAGGCGACATGCCCGCCATTGGCGTTCAAGTAAGCGGCAGTCTCTCGTAGTCCATTGGCGGATTGCAGTTGTTGCGCCGAGAGAATGATCAGATGCGGTTTGACCGATATAAGGGTTTCATTGAAGCGCTGGATCGGTACATTGGCTCCCAGGTAGACGACTTTCAGCCCGCGGCGCCGAAGGAGCAGAGAAAGCAATAGCGGTGTGAAAGTGTGTTGTTCTCCTGGCGTGCAGCCGATCAGGATGGTTTGCGGGCGTGTTGGAGGCGGCGCTGCTGTGATAAGCGCGTCCAGGCGGCGTTGGGCCAGTGCCGCGGTGAAGTGTTCCTGTTGGACGCTCGCTTCCGCGCGGTACCACATTTCACCGATTTCACTGAGACCGCGTTGTAGCACTTCAATACAAACTGTTTCCAGAGGGTGCAGCGCAAAGGCCTGGTTTAAAACCTGTTCTGCGGTATTTTCGTTGAAATTCAGACATGCCTCTAGCCAGGCCTGGCGGACAGCGTCCAGGTTTGCGCTGGGGGTGGAAATCATTTGTTTAACGGGCGCAGGCAGCGGGTCCTGGCCGGATGCGCTTAGTTCATTCCATAAGTCTACGGCGCGGGAAATGCTCAGTCCTTCGCGCTGCTTTGCCATCAGCCATTTGATGGTCTCGATGTCGCGCTGGGAATAGAGCCGGTGACCGCCCGGGGTACGTTCTGGCATGGGCAGTCCATAACGGCGTTCCCAGGCGCGCAGGGTGTCGGCGGCAAGGCCTGTCTCTTTTAAGACGACTTTTAAGTTAAAAGTGGGTGTAGTGCTGATGGACATTGTTCCTCCGGAAAAGGGCTAGTCGGTTGCAGCCGCAACCGCATTGACCATGTTTTGTACAGTTATTGTACCCTTTTCCAGCAGAATCCGCTCGGTCGTTAATCTGGCAGAGAGCAACACGATAGGCAGGCCCGTACCGGGATGGGTAGACGCGCCGGCAAAATACAGATTCTTGTATTTTTTGTGACGGTTTTGTGGACGTAGATAACCGACCTGCCAGAAATTGTGGCTGAGCCCAAAGGCGGCGCCCTTCTCAAGGTTAAAACGTTCTTTCCAGACCTTGGGCTGGTAGGCGATCTCGAACTTGAGATGGCTCTCCAGATCGTCGATCCCCATCTCTTTCGACAGCCGCTCGAAAACGGCCTTTCGCGCCCGGTTAACGCGTTCGTCCCAGTCTTGCTCGCTGGCCGCATCCAGGTGACCGACCGGGACCAGCACGTAGAGCGTATCCTGGCCTGCGGGCGCGGCGGCGGGATCGGTGCGGGCCGGCGCGTGGACATAGAAGCTGGGCTTATCGGGCAGGTTGTGCTCCTTGAAAATCTGGTCGAAGGAAGCCTTGTAATCGCTGGCCAGGAAGACATTGTGGTGACCGATCTGTGGGTACTGCTTGTCCACGCCCCAGTAAAACATGATCGTGGAGCAGGTGTAGAGCTTTTTATCCAGTTTTTTGGCCGCGATGGGATCGGGCAGCAGTTCCTTGTAGATGTAAGGCAGGTCTGCGTTTCCGACGAAAATATCGGCTTCGAGCGTTTTCCCATTTCCCAGTTCAACCGTTTTCACTTGCGAACCTTCAACATTCAACTTCTTGGCAGGAGCGTTGTAGATGAACTTTACACCCAGCTTTTCAGCAATTTTCACCAGGGCTTCGATCGCCGCATACACCCCGCCCATCGGATACCAGACGCCTTCTGCCAGTTCTGTATATTGCAGCAGGGAATAAGTGGCCGGGGCATCGTAAGGGCTGAGTCCCAGGTACATGTTCTGGAAGGTGAAGGCCGCTTTCAGGCGCTCGTCCTTGAAGAAGCGGCCTGTGTTGCGGTAGTGCTTGCCCAGCGCTTTCAACTTGAAGATCAGCGGCAGGTTCTTCAGGCTGAAATAATCGAAGATGCTGAAGAAGTTGCGGCCCACAAATTTATCGAGTGAAACCTTGTAGTGTTTCGAGCCTTCGGCGATGTAGTTAAGGAAACCTGTAAAGGCGGTCTTTTCCACGGCTTCGAGCTGGGCTTGCATATCGCCAATGTTAGATGTCAGCTCAAGTTGCAGGCCATCGTCGAAACGGACCATATAGGTTGGGTCGATGCGTCGCAGGTCGAGATGGTCGCCCATCTTTTCGCCCAAAGACGCGAAAGTCTCTTCCCAAACCTCGGGCATCAGAAACAGGGTTGGGCCGATGTCGAACCGATGGCCGTCTTGTACGATCTGGTTACAGCGCCCGCCAGGGGATTCATTCTTTTCGAGCACGGTCACGTTGTATCCGTTTTTTGCCAGCCTGGCGGCGGTAGCGATCCCGCCGATCCCGGCGCCAATCACAATGGCAGTTGGGTTGTGTTGCATATTTCTCCTTTAAATCCCTCTCCCTGGAAGACGTGTGCCCGAAAGGGTAGAGGGGCAGGGGTGATGGTTATTAAGATAGCTGTATTATACACGTTGTAAATATATTGTCAAGTAAAATATTAACAAAACCTTGACAATATAGACAAAACCTGTATACTTACCCAATCAAACTTTTGGAGGTAGCTTATGGAAGTGCAGGCTCGCTGGGAAAATCAATTGATCGCTCTGGCCGGAAATGTTCCCCATCCCTCAACACGGCCGTTCTTTTCGTATTGGGCCGGAGATGCGTCTCTCCGCAAAGCTTACGCGCACACCCGAGAAGTCACCCGGGAGCATAGCAAATCCTTCTTTCTGGCTTCGCAGCTGTTACCCGAAGAAAAACGTTCCGCTGTGCGTGCCTTGTATGCCTTTTGCCGGATTGTGGATGATATCGTGGACGAAGATATTCTTGATGAAAGAGACTCACATCTGGACTACTGGCGGGAAGTGGTCCAGTCCGCTTCTTTCTCGGATGCTGACCCGGTCGCCGCCGCATGGACCGACACCCTGGCTCGATACCACATCCCGCGCCACTACGCCCTGCAGCTGATCGACGGTGTCAACCGGGACATGACCCAGACCCGTTACCAGACCTTCGAAGAGCTGGCCACCTATTGTTATGGTGTCGCATCCACTGTCGGGCTGATGAGCATGTATATCGTTGGCTTCAAAACGAACGAGGCCGTTCCGTACGCGATCAAACTCGGTGTAGCCCTGCAAATGACCAACATCCTGCGCGATGTGGGCGAAGATTTCCGCAATGGACGCGTGTATCTCCCCCGTGATGAGCTGGCGCTGTATGGTATCCGTGAAACGGACATCGCTGCCGGCAACGTGACAGACGCCTGGCGGCTGTTCATGAAATTCCAGATCGAGCGTACCCGTAAACTGTACGATGAGGCCTGGCCGGGCGTTAGGATGCTCGAACGTGAAGGGCAGCTCGCGATTGGCGCGGCCGCCGTTTTCTACCAGGGTATCCTGGATGCGATCGAAGCTAATGCTTATGACGTCTTCAGCAAACGTGCCAGTTTAGGTGCATGGGATAAAATCAGCCGAATCCCCTCTCTGTGGTGGAAAGTCAAGTCTTTTTAGCCATCCCTTCTACTCTTTGGAAAAGCAGCCCGGAATTCCAGGCTGCTTTTCGTTTTTATTAATCCTTCTGTTGTATACTCCTGAACGATTGCGGAGGGCCTCATGTCATATAACTTCGATACGGTCATTGATCGTCGTTCTACGAACTCCATCAAGTGGACACTTTATCCTGAAGACGTTCTCCCACTCTGGGTCGCGGACATGGATTTCATGACCCCCCAGCCCATCTTGGATGCGCTGGGGGCCGCCCTCGAGGGTGGGGTGCTGGGCTATGAGATCCCCTCGCGCGCTTTATTTGAGACCGTTGCGGCCCGCATGCAGGTGTTATACGACTGGAAAATCGACCCCGACATGATAACCGCCACCCCGGGCATCGTCAGCGGGTTTAATGCCGCCGCGCGGGCGATTTGCGCTCCTGGTGAAGGAGTTCTCATGCAGCCGCCGGTTTACTTCCCGTTTTTGACTGTCCACGAGAATATTGGACTCCAGCGCCAGTTTGCGCCGCTCGTCAAGCTGGTGGACGGGATCATCGCCCGCTATGAGATCGATTTCGATGCTTTTGAAACAGCGATGGAGTCAGGCAATGCGCGCACACGTCTGTTCCTGTTGTGCAATCCCCATAACCCGACCGGCAATGCCTTTACACGGGAGCAGTTGTCCCGCCTGGCTGAGAGTTGCCTGCGTCACGAGGTTCTCATTTGCGCGGATGAAATCCACAGCGAGTTATTGCTTGGCGGCGCGCAACATATCCCGATCGCAATGCTTTCACCGGAAGTCGCTGAAAAAACCATCACGCTCATTGCGCCCAGCAAAACCTTCAATACGGCTGGCTTATTCTGTGGTTTTGCAATCATTCCCAACCCGGAGTTGCGTGAACGCTACCAGAAAGCAGTCCAGCAAATGACTCTACATGTCAACAGCCTGGGTCAGATTGCCGCCCAGGCCGCCTTTTCCGGGGCCTGCGATGGCTGGTTGGAAGAGGCGCTCGTTTATCTGGCTGGTAACAGTGATTTTGTGGTCAACTTCGTGCAAGAAAACGTACCGGACATGCGCGTGACGGTTCCCGATGCTACTTACATGAACTTGCTGGATTGCAGCCTGTTGCTTGAATCCGGCAAGATCACGGGTTCTCCCTTTGATTTCTTCCTGGAAAAAGCCAAAGTTGCACTGGTCGACGGCTCTCAGTTCGGCCCTGGCGGGGAAGGGACCGTGCGCCTTAACTTTGGCTGTCCGCGCACTGTGCTGGAACAAGCATTACAAAGAATTAAATCTTCCTTGTTGGGATAAATTTTTACAGCCAATAGATGCCATCTTGCTCTCGTGAGAAGTGTTTCACACTTTCTATCGTGGACATATTTCCGTCATCCATTGAAGAAAGATGTTATCCCCGACCGAGATTGAAATTGGGAGCAAGAAAGTAGCTCTTATTGTTAGACTATAATTTCAATTAATGATTACTGGTTGTGAGGAGCCTTAATGAATGAAAAACTGAGTTACCCGGTTATACAGGAGTTCTTGAAAGAGCTTGTCCCGGAGCGGGAATCTGAGATGCGGCTGATGGAACGATACGCCGAAGAACACAACTTTCCCATCATCGGACCGGCTGCCGGATATACCTGCTACCAGATCGCGCGCATGATCCGCGCAAAATCTGTCTTTGAAATGGGTTCCGGCTACGGATATTCCACCGCCTGGTTTGCCCGGGCAGTAAAGGAGACCTGCGCGGAGGAACAAAGTAGTGACGGGGTCGTGCATCACACCGTCTGGGATGAAAAGCTCTCTAAAATGGCAGCAAGCCACTTGTCCAGGCTGGGATTCGACGGGTTGGTTGAGTACCATGTTGCTGAAGCAGTGGAAACGTTGCAAGATACGCCAGGTCCGTTTGATCTCATCTTTAACGATATAGATAAACAGGCTTACCCCTCCTCCTTACCCAGCATCAAGAAGAAACTGAGATCCGGTGGGCTGTTAATTGTCGATAACATCTTTTGGAGTGGCCGGGTATTCGATGAGTCCGACAAATCCAGCTCCACCGAAGGCGTACGCGAGCTTACACAACTCATCACCAGCGACCCCGATTGGATCGTCTCGCTCCTGCCCGTACGGGATGGACTCATCCTGGCCTACAAGAAATGAATTTGCTGGAAGTCTTTCATCGAGACATGGTGCCTGAGCCCTGGGCGGAAGGCGAGAAAATTCCCTGGGATGACCCTGCGTTCAGCCGGCGGATGCTCAAGGAGCATCTTTCCCAGAGGCACGACGCTGCCAGTCGCCGAACGGCTACGCTCAAAAAGCATGTGGATTGGATCCATAGCTCTATCCTGGATGCCAAGCCCTCCCGGATCCTTGACCTGGGTTGCGGCCCCGGCCTATACACTGCGCGTCTTGCCGGGCTCGGGCATGCCTGCCACGGAATCGACTTTTCTCCCGCCTCGATCGAATATGCCGTTAAACGCTCCCCCGATGGTTGCACCTACGCCCTCGGCGACATCCGCACCACCGGCTTCGGCTCCGGATACGATCTGGTCATGCTGATCTTTGGCGAGTTCAACGTCTTCAAACCTGAAGATGCCAACTTGATCTTGAGCAAATCATTTGCCGCGCTCAACCCAGGTGGGAAACTGCTGCTCGAAGTCACCACTTATGACGCCGTTTATGAGTTGGGTTACCAGCCTGCGACATGGTATTCTGCCGAAAACGAACTCTTAGCCGATGAGCCACATGTTTGCCTGATGGAATCATTCTGGGATGAAAACCAATCCGTTGCCATCGAGCGCTACTATGTTTTGGATGCGACAAGCGCGGAGGTGACCCGCTACTCAGCCAGTACGCAGGCCTATGAAAACGATAGGCTCGCAAAAATGTTAGTCCGGGCCGGCTTCGAGACGCCCGATTTTTATCCTTCGCTGACCGGCAAGCCAGCCGAGCTCAGCGAAATGATCGTTTTGTTATCCCATATTTAACGCGGCAAATCTTCCTTGCAAGGAAACTTGTGTCGTCTTTTTAGGAGCCCATATGAAAATCTTATTCATCGGGGGTACAGGCCTGATCAGCTCGGCCTGTTCGGACCTGGCCGTCCAACGTGGTGTGGATCTTTATATTCTCAATCGGGGTCTATCGGAGAAATATCCGGTTCCTGAGGGCGCGACCCTGCTGCAAGGTGATGTTTACCATGACGAAGATGGAGTAGCTGATTTGCTCGATGGCCATCACTTCGATGCCGTCGTAGATTGGATCGCGTTCCACCCTGATGATGTCGAACGCGATATCCGCCTGTTCAGCGGGAAAACAGACCAGTTCGTTTTTATCAGTTCCGCCAGCGCCTACCAGAAGCCCCCACAGCATTACATCATTACAGAGCAAACCCCGCTAGTGAACCCCTTCTGGGAATACTCGCAGAACAAGATCGCCTGCGAAGAACGCCTGATGCAGGCTTATCATCAGAACGGTTTTCCGGTCACCATCGTCCGCCCCTCGCTGACCTACGGTCCGGCCAATATCCCGCTTGCAATGGGGAGCTGGGAACATCCCTATACCATTGTTGCCAGAATAAAACGCGGACAGAGAGTGATCGTCCCCGGTGATGGTACCTCATTGTGGGTCTTCACCTGGAACGAGGATTTTGCCAGAGGCTTTCTCGGTTTGTTGGGGAATCATGCTGCAATTGGCGAGGACTTTCACATTACTTCCGATGAAGTGTTAACCTGGGACCAGGCTTATGAAGAGGTTGGCCGCGCTCTCGGGCTGGATCTCAAGATAGCCCATATCTCGTCCGATTTGATTGCCGCTTTTGACGAACATAAGCGCGGCAGCCTGATCGGTGACAAAGCCAACAGCGTCGTCTTTGATAATAGCAAGATCAAGCGCTTTGTGCCTGATTTCGAGTGCGTCGTCCCCTGGGCTGAAGGAGTCCGTAAGGCGCTGGCCTGGTTCGAAGCCGACCCCGCCCGCCAGGCGATCGACCAGGAAGCCAACCGGCATTGGGACAGGATCATTTCTGCCTACGAAAGCGCATTCCCGGAGCATTAAAAAATAATAAAATCAGGACATACGCAATTGAATGAGAGAAGCCCGGAAATAAGGGGGGCGTGCGCAGCACGCCCCCCTTATTTCCGGTATCTTTTCGCGAACTGCGTAAGTCCTAAAAATAAAAAGGCGGACGGGGTTTACCCATCCGCCAGATCTAACTTTTTTTTCATTCTAGCCGAGGAAAGAGTGGTGATACCTTGTTTTCGTCAGGGGGACGTTTGGTTTGGGCCCATAAAGCAGCCCGCTCCCAAGATGTAGTTCACCCGGTCTTTCCTCTCAATTGTATTATCGTCTCGATACGCACCTCCTTTCGGTATAAGAAAGCGACTATCTGATATGATCATACAATAGAATCCTTGGAGATACATTAAAATTTACTGTCAAATTTGTAAACGATTCCCCTACGCTTGTGTGTTTCTTCGCAAAAGAACCAGTTATGTAAAAATGAGAAAACTCTCTGAGAGATTACAAGCTCAGAGAGTTTTACTTTTCCGGTTGCTGGTAAAGCAAGTCTTATGGGCAGGAAACCTTTGGATTCCAGTCTTCGAACATCCCGGATGGGTTATTTTTCCAGACCCAGGCGTGCAGCACATACACCCCAAGCGCTTCGTTCAGATGAAAGCTTTTTCCATATAGAA
>JAABUE010000029.1 GCA_011389535.1 Anaerolineales bacterium | reverse complement strand
GACAAAGGCTACTACTGTGAGCCGACCTTCGTCACCGACCTGCCTTTCGACCATCGCCTGTGGCAGTATGAAATGTTCCTGCCCATCACCACCATCGGCAAAGTGGAAAACCTGGACGAAGCTATGAAAATCGCCAACAGCGTCAACTATGGCCTGACGGCCGGTTTCTATGGCTCTGACGAAGAAGTAGATTGGTTCTTCGACAACATCGAAGCCGGTGTAACCTACACCAACCGTCCACAGGGCGCCACTACCGGCGCGTGGCCCGGCTTCCAACCCTTCGGCGGTTGGAAAGGCTCGGGCGCAAGCGGCAAGAACGGCGGCGGTTTGTATTACGTGCAGTTGTACATGCACGAGCAGATCCAAACACGCATTAAATAAAGCCTGAGTGTGCACCCCCCTCCCGAGTTTGGGAGGGGCGTTTTTCTTACCGCGAAGACACCAGGACGCAAAGTCACAAAGATATTAATTTGTGGCTTCGTGCCTTTGTGACTTGGTGGTAAAGGTGAGCTAAGGGTAAAATAGTTTCATGCCCTGGAACCCCGAGAAATATCACCAATTCCAATCCCAGCGCAGCGCGCCTTTCGACGATTTGCTACAAATGGTAGATATTCGCCCAGGGCTGCGTGTTGTGGACCTGGGCTGCGGCACCGGGGAGCTGACCCGCCGCCTGGCCGACTCCCTGCTGGAAAGCGACGTGTTGGGGTTGGACTCGTCTCCACAGATGCTGGAGCGGGCGGGTGAACATGCCCGTCCCGGTTTGCGATTCGAGCTGGGAAACCTGGCTGAGGTGGGGGGTAAATGGGATTTGATCTTTTCGAACGCTGCCCTGCAATGGTCCGATGAGCACAAGAAACTGATCCCGCTTTTATATAGCCGGCTGGCTCCGAAAGGGCAGATTGCCGTGCAGGTGCCGTCCAACCACAATTCTAACGCTCACCTGTCTATTATCGAGGCAGCCGGGAGGGAACCCTTCGCCAGCGCACTGGGCGGGTGGACTCGTCAGTCGCCGGTGCTGCCGATCGAAGCGTACGCAGAACTGTTATTCCGGGAAGAGGCGCAGGAAATTATTGTCTTCGAGAAGGTATATCCGCACGTCCTGGAAAATGCAGACGCGATCGTAGATTGGATATCCGGCACAGCACTCGTCCCTTATTTTGAACGTCTCGACAGTCTTAAAGATGATTTTGTCAACGCTATCCGGCAGGACTTGCGCGTTCTGATACCAGGGGAGCCGGTTTTCTATCCCTTCAAGCGCACGTTCATTTCTGCCAGAAAGGCTGCATGAATTGGGTGAAGAGGAACCGACCCCACAATCGGAACTTGTGCCGCGGGTCGGCACGTACCTGTTCCTGTTGGGAATTTTCTCGCTCATTTTTTTCCTGGCTTCCGATTTTGCAGACCGGCCCGCATTCGATTGGCTATTTGTCGGCATTGTGCTGATGGGGTTCGGCATTCTTCTCCGCCGGCGGGCAGCGCCCACGCCCTCGGCGGGCAGGTTCGGGACCATACGAAGAATGCGTGAGGAAACAAAGAAACGCAAAGAAGAAAGAGAAAAGAAGGCAAAGAGAAATAAATGACCAAACTCATCTCACTTTCTGAAGCAATTTCCAAGCATGTACAGGACCGTGACACCGTCTACGCGGCGGGATTCACCCATCTGATCCCCTTCGCCGCCGGACATGAGATCATCCGCCAGCGCAAACGGGATCTGGTGCTTGCCCGCGCCACCCCGGACCTGATCTACGACCAGATGGTTGCTGCGGGCTGCGCCCGTAAGGTGATCTGGTCTTATATGGGCAACCCCGGGGTCGGCTCGCTGCGTCTCGTGCGCGGCGCGGTCGAGCGCGGCGAGTTGGAATGGGAAGAATACTCCCACTTCGGCATGATCACGCGCTTGCAGGCCGGCGCATCCGGCCTGCCGTTCCTGCCGATGAACCAGGTCGGTGTGCAGGACCTGGAAAAAGCCAACCCGCTCATCAAACGCATCCCAGATCCATACGGCGGGAAAGAGGTGGTCGTCGTCCCGGCGCTCAACCCGGACGTGGCCATCGTCCATGTGCAGCGTGCAGACGCGAACGGCAACGCCCATTTGTGGGGCATCATCGGCGAGCAGAAGGAAGCTGCCTTTGCTGCAAAAAAGGTCATCTTGACCGCGGAAGAGATCGTGGACGAATCGGTGATCCGTTCCGACCCGAACCGGACGATGATCCCCGGCCTCATCGTCCACGCGGTATGCCATGTGCCGTATGCCTGCCACCCCTCCTATGCACAGGGATATTATGACCGCGACAACGAGTTCTATATGCAATGGGATCGGGTCAGTTCGTCGGAGGAAGAGGTCAGAGCCTGGCTGGATGAGTGGGTGTATGGCGTGAAAAACCGGGAGGAATACTGGGAGAAGCTGGGTGCGGAGGTGCATGAAAGGTTGAGGGTAAAGCCGAGGATGAGCGAGACGATCAATTACGGTGAGTATTAATCCGCTAATCTTCGCGAATTTACGCCAATCTTTTGAGGGTCTTATGGTTGAATTGATTTACAAAGACGAGGTGTATGCCATTATCGGTGCAGCAATGGATGTATACAATGTGCTTGGACCAGGTTTTGCTGAACCAATATACCAGGAAGCATTTGGTATAGAAATGATCGCACGCACTATCCCGGTCAAACCACAACAAGAATTGATTATTCTTTATAAGGGCAAGCCATTGCAAAAAACATATGTGGCTGATTATGTGGCTTACGAAAAAATCGTTATCGAAATCAAAGCCTTGGACCGACTCAGCACTCGCGAAGAAGCTCAACTTTTAAACTACTTAAAGGCAACAAAGAGTCCGTTGGGATTACTCATCAATTTTGGTGCGATGAATGATCTTGAATGGAAACGTATGGCCGCCACTAAGTACCGTCACGATCCATCTCATCGACCTTTAAAATACATTCGCGAAGATTAGCGCAGATTAGCGGATGAAGATACCGTCATTAAATTTCGGCGGCACCGGCGAAGAATTGGTTTTCCTGCACGCCAACGGCTATCCGCCGGATTGTTACCGCCCGTTGCTTTCGCAATTATCTCTGAGCTACCACGTTACCGCGATGGTGCAACGCCCACTGTGGCCTGGGAGCCGACCGGATGATATCGATGACTGGCGTCCGCTTACGGATGATTTTCTGCGCTTCCTGGACGAGCACCAGACTGCATCCCTGATTTGCGTGGGCCACTCGATGGGCGGGATTGTCCTCCTGCGGGCTGTGCTGCGCGAACCGGAGCGTTTTAAAGCGATCGCCTTGCTCGACCCGGTCTTGTTCCCGCCCTATTTCATCGCCTTCTGGAACCTGATGCGCTCTTTGAAGCTGGGACGGCGCTTCCATCCGCTGGTTGCGGGCGCCCGGCAACGACGGCGGCAATTTGACGATCTGGAGAGACTGTATACCGGTTACCGGCGCAAGTCGGTGTTCAGGTACATGGACGACGAGTCCCTGAGCGCGTATGTGGAAGGGATCGCCTGCCAGAGAGACAGCGGTGGTTACCAGCTTTGTTACAGCGCGGACTGGGAAATCCGGATCTACTTGACCGGCATCTGGCGCGATATGGACATCTGGCGCGGACTCCCGAAGCTCAAGGCGCCGGCCCTCATCGTCCGTGGTGCGGAGACGGATACCTTCTGGGCACGCACCGGGCAGCGGGTAAAACGGAAGCAGTCTCGGGTCCAGGTGGAAACGCTTGAAAAGTCCACCCATTTGTTGCCATTGGAACGACCGGTTGAAGTCTCAACCTTAATCCGATCCTTTTTCGAGGAGAACGCATGACCGACCTAACTTATTCTTCCGCCGAACTGATGATCATCAACGCTGCCCGCCTGCTGCGCGATGGCGATGCGGTCTTCGTCGGCGTGGGCCAGCCCAACCTGGCCTGCAACCTGGCCAAACGGACGCATGCCCCCAACCTGGTGATGATTTACGAGGCGGGCGTGATCGGCGCGGAGCCGGCCCGCCTGCCGCTCTCCATCGGCGACCCGACCCTGGTCAGCGGCGCGCTTTCGGTGGTCAGCATGTACGATATCTTCGCCAACTACCTCCAGCGCGGCAACGTGGATGTGGGATTTATGGGCGGCGCGCAGATCGACAAGTACGGCAACATCAATGCTACTGTCATTGGTGATTATGCGCAGCCCAAAGTGCGTTTGCCCGGCTCGGGCGGCTCGCAGGAGATCGCGGCCTGGGCCAACCGCTGTTACATCATGACCCCGCACCAGAAGCGGCGCTTCCCCGAAAAAGTGGACTTTATGACCTCGGCAGGCTATCTCGGCGGGCGAAAAGAGCGCGAAGCTACCGGCGTGCGCGGCGGCGGGATGCTGGCCGTGGTAACCGACATCGGCCTGCTGGAACCGGATGAAACCGGTGAAATGGTGTTGACCGCATTGCACCCCGGATGTACAGTGGAGGAAGCCAAAATCAATACCGGTTGGGATCTCAAGGTTACAACTGAATTACGCACTACCGACCCGGTTACGGAAAAAGAGCTGCGCATCCTTCGTGAGGAACTGGATCCGGACGGGTTGTATTTGAAGTAAATACCTTTTATAGAAAAACAAACAACTTTAATTCTTAATCAACGTAGATGGAGATGAAGCATTAAAAAATAAGGAGAAATACAATGCCTACTACCCGACCCCCTCTGCGACGTTCTCGTCGCAACCGCGTCATCGCCGGTGTGTGCGGCGGAATGGCCGAATTTTTTGGGATCAGCGCTTTCTGGTTCCGCCTGTCCTTTCTGATCGCACTTCTGCCGGGCGGCGTCCCCGGTATCGTTGCATATGTGCTTTTCTGGTTGATCGTTCCGAAAGCCAGCGAGTAACAGCGCTCCAGTCTTAACGTCAATCTACAAAGTAAGCTTAAAGTAAGGCGCTTTTCAATTGTAGTGCTTGCCCCGCGAAAGCTAGCGGGGTTGCGCCTGTCGTCGCCCCGCCAAAGGCTTGCGGGGCGACGACAGTAGTGTACAATTCAGTCTGGCAACCCGGATTCCATTCCCAATCAAACGAAAAGGAAGGAAAAATGATCGAAGGCCAACCTCCTTCAACCCGTCCCTTTTTGAAAAACATTTTTCTCTCGCCAGATGAGCCACGACTGCGTGCCGGTTGGCGGCTGGTCATCCAAACCATTTTATTGATCGTGCTCGCATTATGCGCCGGGATTCCCCTCGGCTTGCTGTTACTCATTCCTGATCTCGACCTCCTTGACGGGGCATTTCTAGCGCTCAACCAGGTTGTTTCGGTTTTTGCCATTACATTGTCCGTATACCTGGCGCGGCGGTTCCTGGATAAACGGTCTTTTAGCAGCCTCGGCTTGAAACTCGATCGCTGGACTGCAGTCGATATTTTCGCCGGGATCGCCATCACCTTTTTCATGATGGGATTTATCTATCTGATCGAACTGGGAGCCGGCTGGCTGACCTTCGACGGGTTTGCCTGGGAAACGGATGACCTGCTGACCGTTCTGGGCGGGACCCTGGGCATGTTGGCCGTGTTCATTCTCGTGGGCTGGAACGAGGAACTGCTTTCGCGCGGATACCATCTCCAGACCATCGCCAGCGGCTTGAACATTTTCTGGGGTGTGGTGATTTCCTCAGCGGTTTTCGGTCTTTTACACCTGGGCAACCCCAATGCCACCTGGATCAGCGCCGCCGGCATCTTTTTCGCCGGGCTCTTCCTGGCTTATGGATATCTGACCACGAAGCAACTCTGGCTCCCTATCGGGCTGCACATCGGCTGGAATTTCTTCGAGGGCGTGGTCTTCGGCTTCCCGGTCAGTGGCCTGGATATTTACCGTCTGCTACGCATTACCGTTGACGGACCGGAACTATGGACTGGCGGCGCCTTTGGTCCGGAAGCGGGACTGGTCGTCTTGCCGGGGTTGTTGCTCGGCGCTGCGTTGATCTACGCCTACACCAAATTTATGAGAAAGCCAGACATCGAATAATATATGCCCATCGTCGCTTCCGTACCCATCCTGGTTATCCTCGTCCTCATGATTGGCTTTCGATGGGGTGCAGCCCGGGCAGGCGCGGCAGGATACCTTGCCGCGTTTTTGATTGCCGCCGTGTTCTTCGGCGCAGGCCCTGACGCGCTGGCCTATGCGCACACCAAAGCGTTCATTCTCACCTTAGACGTCCTGTTCATCATCTGGGCTGCATTTCTAATGTACCGGGTTGCCGAAGAAGCGGGCGCCATCAAGACGATCGGCAGGCTGCTGCCCTCGCTCACCCGCGACCGGGGCATGCAGGCGTTATTGATCGGCTGGGTATTTGCTTCCTTCCTGCAGGGGGCAGGCGGATTCGGCGTCCCGGTGGCGGTGACCGCGCCCTTGTTGATCGGCCTTGGTTTCAGCCCTTTAAGCGCGGTGATTGTCCCTTCGATTGGGCATGGCTGGGCAGTTACGTTTGGCTCAATGGGTTCGTCTTTTAACGCGCTGCTCTCTGCCACTGGACTTAGCGCCTCTACACTTGCACCCGCGTCTGCACTGTTCCTCGGGCTGGCCTGTGTGCTGACCGGCCCCATCATCGCACACGCAGTAGATGGCTGGGCGGGAGTGAAACGGTTATTGCTCCCGGCGCTAGTGATCGGGGTGGTCATGGGCGCGGTCCAACTGGCCGTTGCGGCCGGAGCCGGTTTGTGGAACCTGGGCGCTTTCGCAGGCGGGATGGCGGGGCTGGCCGTCAGTGTTTGGGTGGTCCGTTGGGGAGGGGCAGGCACGGGCGTGGAAAGAAGCGAACGGAAGCCGCTCCTGCTGGCGCTCTCCGCTTACATCATCTTGATCCTTTTTACGGTTGTTTTCCTGTTGATCCCGCCTATTAAAAATTGGCTCGATCAAGTATTCATCCAAATCCAATTTCCCGAAACGGTCACTGCACTGGGATACGTCAGCCCGGCAGGATCGAACCGGCCAATCCATATTTTTACCCACGCCGGGGCGATCCTGGTTTATACGTCGCTGGTTTCATACATCATCTATCACCGCGCCGGGATGTATCTCCCCGGCGCCGGGAAATGTATCTTGCGCATGACGGTGAAAAGTATGATGTCTTCGAGCCTGAGCATTGCGCTGATGGTGGCTATGGCAACCATGATGCAGCAGAGCGGGATGACTGAAGCCCTGGCGCAAGACCTGGCAGACGCAGTTGGTAAGGGCTTCCCTCTTATCGCGCCCTGGATCGGTGGGATTGGCGCTTTCATGACTGGCTCGAACACCAACTCGAATGTGGTGTTTGCCGGGCTGCAGAAACGCACCGCCGAACTGCTTGCCTATAATGTTCCCGCTATCCTGGCCGGGCAGACCGCCGGAGCAGCCCTCGCTTCGGTTGCCGCGCCAACGAAGATCGTTGTGGGAACCAGCACCGCGGGTATGGAGGGAAAAGAAGGCGAGGTGCTGCGCGCACTGCTCGGATACACTGCCCTGTTGGTCATATTTATAAGTATTTTGACGGCGTTGGCAAGTTTCGTAGGGCTGTGATGTGATATGCTTAATAATAAATTCAACCGCCATTTGACTGCCTTTGTGGCCATTGCGCTGGCTTCAATTTTTCTGTATCCCCTTGCGGAGGCCGGGCTGATGATGTATACATGGTCCTTGCTAGCCCTGGCAGTAATGGCAGCTCTACTTACTTTATTGACAAAATGAGCAAAATCAAATCCCCTATCGATGTACTCATCACCGTTCCGATCAGTTCTATCCTGACCAAGCCGCTCCAGGAAGTTTCCCCGCTGTTGAGGATCACATTACACCCGGCAGAGACGGCCGATCACGTGCCTGACGAACTGTGGGCGCGCTGTGAAGTACTCTATACAAAACGCATCATCCCAGACGTTGAGCGTGCTCCCAATTTGAAATGGGTTCAGCACCATCACGCTGGGATCGACGCTTCGCTGGATTCTAACGCCCCTGACAAGCGCAACCTGATCATCACCACAATGAGCGGCGCTGCTGCCACCCAGATCGCCGAATATGTGTTGACCATGCTACTGGCCTTCGGGCGGCATCTGCCAGCCTTAACCGTTAATCAGAAAAAAGCTGACTGGCCCAAGGACCGTTGGGAACGGTTTAAACCGCGCGAGTTGCGCACCAGCACCGTTGGGATCATCGGCTACGGGAGCATTGGCAGGCAGGTTGCCTGTCTGCTCCGGGAGTTCGGCGCCACCGTGCTGGCCACAAAAAGCGACGCCATGAACCCCGCAGACGGCGGCTATGCTCCCGAAGGCACGGGAGATCCGCAAGGAGACCTTGTCCACCGCTTGTATCCAGCGCAAGCGCTTAAATCCATGCTAAAAGACAGCGACTTTATCGTGGTCACCGTGCCGCTGACAAGCGAAACACGCGGCCTGGTCAATGCGCAGGTGCTATCCGCCTGTAAACCGAGCGCTTACCTTGTAGACGTTTCGCGTGGGGGCGTCGTGGACCAGCCTGCACTGATCAAAGCCCTGAACGAACACAGGCTGGCCGGCGCCGCGCTGGACGTTTTCCCTGAGGAACCGCTACCAAAGAAGAGTCCTCTATGGGAAATGTCCAATGTGATCATCACACCGCATATCGCAGGGATCAGCGCCCACTATGACCAGCGCGCTATGGCGCTCTTCGCCGAAAACCTGTCCCGCTACGTTGCTGACCTGCCGTTGTACAACGTATTTGACTCCAAAAAAGGGTATTAGGGATGCTCATCCGGGCTGTCATCTTCGACCTCGGCAATACATTGATGTACCCGGTCGCTCCGGACCTGTGGCCTCAGGTGATCCAGCGGGGGAATCAGGCCTTGATGGACTATCTTTGCAAGCTGGATATCCTTACGGATTGCGATACCTTGATGTTCGAGTTCAACCAACGGCTGCACCAGTACTACGAAGAACGCGACAAACTGATGATCGAAACCAGCACCTTCCTGGTATTGAAAGAACTGCTTGCCGAAAAAGGTTACGAGGATGTTCCTGATTCTGTGATCCGCGACAGCCTGGATGCGCACTACGCCGTAACGCAGAAAAACTGGCAATTGGAAGATGATGCAATCGACTGTCTCAGAACGCTACGAGAGCAAAATTATAACCTGGGACTGGTCTCCAATGCAGGCGACCACCGCGACGTCTTGCAACTGGTAGAAAAATTCGACCTCAGTCCATACTTTGAGTTCCTTCTGACTTCAGCCGGGTGCGGTTATCGCAAACCACATCCCAGAATCTTTCAGCTTACGCTGGAAAAGATCAATGCCAGAGCGGAAGAAGTTGCTATGGTTGGCGACACCCTCAATGCTGATATCCTGGGCGCCAACCAGGTTGGCATCTACAGCATCTGGATCACGCGCCGTACGGCGACCCCCCTGGATGACACTTTGCCTTTGCCTGTCGCACCGCAAGCAGTCATAAAATCCCTGGGAGAACTTCCAAGCTTGTTGAGAGATTTGGAATTAGGCCTGCACTAAAGTGGAGAGCTTTTAATTACCACCCGCTGGTCCAGTCTTCTGCGGTTCAGAAATGCAAATCCAATTTCGGCCAGAAGTTCTAAAGCCGGTTCGTGTCCGCTCACAAGCCCCAGCACGGATGGACCAACAACAATGCCCGCCAGGATCTCCCCCACCACAACCGGGAGCGACGGAAGCGCGCGATCAATACCGGCACAAGAAAGGCCAGAAAGACAACCAATAAGAGAGGAATAAAACTTTGTTCCATATCATCTCCCAGTAAGGTACAAGCGATTAAAGGGTAACACGAGATATTTGGATGCCATGTTAGAATTGCTTTTAATCCCCAACCGGAACCAAGCATGGATACAATCACGCCCGCATCCGAAACTACCAGGACCAACCCGCTCCCGTATCTGGCGCTTGCGACCGGAATCCTGGCGCTCAGTTTCTCTGCCATGTTCGTGCGCTGGGCAAACGCGCCCGGGCCGATTACCGGCCTGTACCGCGTCTTCCTCGCCAGCCTGCTCCTGACCCCTTTTTTCGTCCAAAACTGCAGGCAGGGTTGTAAGATCAATAAGAGTAACCTCATCTTCCCCGCTTTGGGCGGACTATTTACGGCGGGCGACTTCGCGCTTTGGAACACGTCAGTGAACTATACGACCGCGGCCAACGCCACCCTGCTGGGCAACACCGCACCGCTATGGGTGGCCCTGGGCGCATGGCTGCTGTTTCACGAGCGACTATCGCTCCGCTTCTGGCTCGGACTCGGACTTGCCCTCGCTGGCGCGACCCTGATCCTGGGAACGGACTTCCTGCTCCATCCCCGGCTTGGCCTGGGCGACCTGATGGCAATTGGTACTGGGGTCTTCTACGCCGGGTACATGCTGTTGACACAGCGCAGCCGCCAGCACTTCAACCCGCTAACCCACCTGTGGCTGATGGGCGTTAGCGCCAGCTTCGGCTTATTGGTGATCAATCTGGTGCTTAGAAATCCCCTCACAGGATATTCCTCCCAAACCTGGCTGGTCTTCTTCGCAGCAGCGATTGTTTCCCAAATTGTTGGCTACATGTCGCTTTCATATGCGCTCGGGCACTTACCCGCCTCGATCGTCTCCCCCACAATGATCGGCCAGCCCATCGTGACTGCGATCCTGGCCGTCCCACTGCTGGGAGAAATCCCCACGTTTTTACAATTTATCGGAGGAGCAACCGCCCTGGCAGGGATATACATTGTCAACCAGGCGCATAGCAAGTCACAGCGAACATTTAACAAGTTGCAAATAGGGAAGTGATTAAGCTATAAATAATCTAATCCGCAATTTCATCAGTAGTAAATAATCATTTAAAACCAGGAGGTTACCATGCAACTGGACGCAATTCTCGAAGTCGCCATCGGGCTGGTCATGATGTGGCTGGTCATAAGCGTTGTTACCATGGAAATTCAGAGCTGGCTGGGCCAGGCCCTGAACACGCGCGCGAAGTTCCTGCAAGCATCGCTGCTGGCCATGTTCAAAAATGAGCCGGCTCTAGTTTCTCAGTTCTACAGCCATCCCGCCATCAAGGAACTTGGCACCTTTGACAGGAAAGGTAACTATAAAAAGCCGACTTATATCCCCAACGATTTGTTCGCCAGGGTCGCCATGGAACTCCTGATGAACACAAGCAAACAGTCTGCTTTCATAGCGCCGGAAGAAATCTCACTTAAAGCAATGGCCGATGGGGTGAAACAGGTTCAGGCGATGAATTCCGACTTGAACGAATTAATGAACCATCTCTTTCCTGGAGTAGACAAGGTCAACGAAGCTTCCGTTAGCATAGAAGAAATCCAGGCTAAGCTCAAGCAATATCAGGAAAATGTCGAAAAGTGGTTTGACAATAACATGGAGAAAGCCTCGATCTGGTACAAACAGAATGCGCTCACAACAGCATTTATTATCGGCCTGGGAGTAGCGCTCTTCTTCAATGTCGATACATTAAACGTCATCCAGAAACTTTGGCGGGAGCCTACGATTCGCCAGGCGTTAGTGGCACAGGCAGACACCTACGAACTTGGGGAAGGTGTAGCGAACATTACCGAAGTACCCGGCTATTTCGACAGCCTGGCCATGCCCGTGGGCTGGACATCCATCCCGCATAGCGATCCGGCTGTATGCACTCGATTGGTTACATTTTCCCCGGCGGGGGAGATCGCTTACCGGGCGGGAAACGAATGCAGGATGCTGGTGAATATCCCCCGGTCTTATGATCTAATGGGATGGTTCCTGAAGTTGTTGGGGTTACTCATCAGCGGCTTCGCAGCCAGGCAGGGCGCACCCTTCTGGTTCGACCTGCTGCGTAAGTTGGTCAGTGTACGCGGCAGCCAGCAATCCTCGAAACCGGAAGAAGCGAAGGGCTAGGTAACTACTCACCCTTAATATTGCCCCGCCGAAGTGTGGCGGGGCAATGACATATCCCTAATCGCTGCGCTCGCCAGGGGCGATATAGCGCGTCTTTTTATAAGGCTTCAACTGCTCGGCCAGATTTTCCTGTAACAAATGCCCCGATTCGTGCATGAGCGTGTCGTGGTTGTAATCGTTCAGCTTGACCATGCTAGCCAGGCAGGGAAAGTGATGGTGGAACAGGCCCGCTCGCTCTTCGGCCTCGTCCACGGAAAGGCCGATCAATTTTTCAGCCACGTGCCGCGCGCACCCGCAGACCGCGTCCACGCGGACATCGGCCGATTTAATGGTAGCAGTTTCTTCGTCGATGGTGAGGCGGATGTCTGGCTGGCCGAAGTAGCGCGCAAACTCGGAGATGACTTCGCAGTCGTATGGCTCACGGTCTCGTCTGGTAATCTTGTAATCTTTTTCAGTCAGCGAGCAAAGCGGCTTGGGAACGGCGCAACCCACATTCATCCGTTCCAGCCAGCCGCGGAGCTGGTTTCCCAATCCGCGCGGCAGCCAGGACTCGTTATCCACCGCCACGACCACGCCCCTGGCGCCGGTCATCTTGGCAATCTCAGGGATCAGCTCTGCCACAGACTTGTTCTCGGCAAACGACAGGATCAGGTCGCAGGGCGCGAAGCTTTCAGGCAGGAACTCTTCGGGATAATCGATAATCAGCGGGAAAGCAGCCGGCGCTCTCCAGGTATCGATGCTCCAGCCTTCGGGTTTGTGGATTTGGATATTGCTGGCGTGACGAAGGCCATATTCGCCGGAGATGATAGCAAGGATTCTCATGAGTACATTTTATGCGTAAAACAAATAGAATTCCGTGACTTAAGTCCCGCTGGTTATTTCTCGAATCGTCCTTAAAACTTTTGGCAAATTCTTGATAACATCTTCATTCTTGAATCGAAAAATCCGCAATCCCATCTCGGACAATACCTTGTCTCGTTCAGCATCGTTTTCCTTTTGTTCATCCCCTTCGTGAATGCTACCATCCAACTCGATGACCAGATCCGCCTTGTGACAATAGAAATCGACAATGAATCCCGCAATCACCTGCTGTCGTCTGAAATGAACTCCCAACTTATTTCCACGTAACTCTTGCCACAAAATTTTTTCAGAAGGGGTCATTTCGCGGCGTAGTTCGCGCGAACGCTCCAGTTTTTCTCTTGTGACACGTTGACCTGGAATGATGTTTTTGGTAGGCATAGAGTGATTCTAACTCAAAACCCCACCCCCGCCTACCACTCCGCTGCGCTTCGGGTACGATGTCCCCTAAAGGAGAGGAGCCAAAGCTCTCTCAAGATAAAATTCACTTCTTATGGAAAGCCCCTACAACCATCACTCAATAAGCCCCCTTCCCATTTGGGAAGGGCGGGGGGATAGGTCCCATGGCGAAGACCGTATTCGGGAGATGATGGTAAGGATCCTCATAAGTACATTTTACGCGCAAAACAAATAGAATTCCGTGACTTAAGTCCCGCCTGCTTTAAATTTTATTTCAATTATCTATTTTCTTGATCGATTTTTCATAGTCTTCTTTCAACTTTACCCACCTAGCACGGACAACCTCTATTTCACTATCATCTTCCTTCCAGCCTAGAATCCTTCCTATTCCTCCAAGGATATTTAGTTTCTCCCAACGTTCTTCCAACGTCAAATCGCGCAATTCCTGCCGTTCGATCTCATCAAGAGATTTCAAGCGATCCACGTAAATGCGGAAATTACCTGCGTCTATGTTGTGGATTATAGCATGGGGAGTATCATCTCACGGATCATCTCGACGATAGCAGACGTACCCTTCAAAACTTCCTCATTCCTGAATCGGACGACCTGTAGCGCCATCTTAGACAATATCACGTTTCGTTCGGCGTCACTTTCCTTTTGCCCATCCCCTCCGTGCACATCCAACTCGAGGACCAGATCCGCTTTATGACAAGTAGCCACCTGACACTTTTAATTTTCAACCCGTTTTCGGTGGTCGAGTACCGCAAAGCGGAGTATCGAGACCATACAGTTCAAGTATTCTTTTGCCTTTTGGTCTCGACACCGCACTGCACCAAACGACAGTGCGGTGCAAGTCTACGGCGATGGAACGCCGCCTACTCGACCAACGGAATGCTTTTGAAACAAACTCTGTAATATGTCGATGGTCGATAGTACTAGATGTTCGTTGAAAAGCCGGGAACAAAATTGGTAAATGAGCGTCTTTGATAAGAAATGAATTTGTGAAGGAGCGCACAATGAAAGCACTAAAATCTACATTCATTCGCCTCGTACTTATGCTGGTTCTCGTCGTGATGAGCTTGAGCGCCTGCAGTGTAATGGCTTCGCTCGATTTACCAGAGTCGGAGATTCCCATTAATACGGCCAAAAACAGCATAGCGTACAAAGAATTCAGCCTCCCCTCCCCGGAAGAAATCTCCTTCGAGTTACCAGAGGATTGGAGCTTCTGGGCAAATGCCGGGTATCTATCTCCGGATGAGGGAAAGACCTATGCCGGCGTCAGGCTGGCCTGGATCAAAGAAGGCCAGGATGCGGAAGCGCTTCTGTACAACGAAGGCAGCATTGTTCACGAAAAAGATACAGTGATGGTTGGCGACCTGGAGACCCACCGTTATATCGTTGAAGTCACTTTGATGAATGCCATAACCAAGGAAATCATTTCGCACACCTATGAGATGATATACGCCTTTCCAGCCCTCAACGGTGAGATGATGACCGGGGTTATCTTTTCAGCGCCTACCAGAGAGGAATTAGAACCATTGGTTCCGATTGCCGAGCACATGGTCCAAAGTTTAAGGTGGGGCAACGATAACTAGCGACATATATAAACCTCACAGAATAATTTGGAGGCTTTTTTCAGGCCTAAGCCAGCATCTTGCTGCTCTCCAATGGTAGAGCAGCAAGATGCTTTTTAAGCGTTGCCTTCACCTCGTCGATGCTCCCACTCGCAGTATAATCACCTCATGTCCGACCTTTTCGACCACGCCATGCAGGAACGGATGCAGTCCGAAGCGCCACTGGCGGCACGGATGCGACCGCGCACGCTGGATGAATTCATCGGCCAGGAGCACATTGTGGGCGAGGGCAAGCTGCTGCGGCGCGCCATCGAAGCCGACAAGCTCTTTTCATCCATCATTTTGTGGGGTCCGCCCGGGACCGGCAAGACCACCCTGGCGCAGATCATCGCCAACCGCACCCAGAGTCACTTTGTCACCATCTCTGCCATCCTGGCGGGCAAAGCCGACCTGCGTAAGATCATCGCCGAGGCGTTCGAACGCCGCCGCCTACACAACACGCGCACCATCCTGTTCGTGGACGAAGTCCACCGCTGGAACAAGGCCCAGCAGGATGCGTTACTGCCGCACGTGGAGGCCGGCGTGGTGACGCTAATCGGCGCGACCACCGATAATCCGTACTTCGAAGTCATCGGCGCGCTGATCTCGCGTTCGCGCGTTTTCCAGCTCAGATGGCTGAACCAGGAGGAGACAGGACTACTGCTCGACCGCGCACTGGCAGACGTGGAACGCGGCTACGGGACCAAACGCATCAAACTTGACCCCGATGCGCGCTTCCATTTCACCGACGTAGCCAGCGGCGACGCGCGCAACGCGTTAAACGCGCTCGAACTGGCGGTCGAATCCACGCCCCCGGACCCTTCGACAGGCTCAGGGCAAGCCGGCATTATCCACATCACGCTGGACGTGGCGCAAGAGTCAATTCAGCAGCGCGCGGTGCTCTACGACAAAGATGGTGACTCCCACTACGACACCATCTCGGCCTTCATCAAGTCGGTGCGCGGTTCCGACCCGGATGCGGCGCTATATTGGCTGGCCAAGATGCTCTATGCGGGGGAAGACCCACGATTCATCCTACGGCGACTGATCATCCTGGCAGGGGAAGACATCGGCCTGGCCGACCCGATGGGAATCGTCGTTGTCGCTTCAGCGGCGCAGGCTTTTGATTACATCGGCCTGCCCGAAGGCGTCTACCCCATCGTGGAAGCGACGCTTTACCTCGCCACCGCGCCCAAATCCAACAGCGCCGGAGCCTATTTCAAGGCCATGAAAAAACTACAGGATGAAGGCCAGGTCTCCGTACCACGCCATTTGATGGACAGTAACCGCGATGCCAAAGCGATGGGACACGGCAAGGACTATGTTTACCCACATGAATTCGAGGGACATTACACGCCGCAGCAGTATCTCCCCAAGCGGTTGCTGGGCACGTACTTTTACCAGCCTTCAGAAGAGGGTTACGAGGCGCAGGTAGTAACCAGGCTGGAGATGTGGCGTGAAGCGCAGAGGAAGGCGCTTGGAATCGAGCGCAGAGAAGATGTGCCGGAATTAAGCGAAGATGCGATCAAGGATTTGAAACGACAGTTGAAGTGAATCCGTAACGCGAGAACGCGAGATAGTATCTCGCGCAACCAACACCGAAAAAAGACCCGCTTCACGCGGGTCTTGATGTTTATGGCAGCACCGGAGCAGGTGGGAAAGCGCCTTCCGGCGCATACCAGTCACCCGGGTCAACACCGGTCACCGTCTGGCCGCTATTGACGGGCACATCGATGAGAGTATGGTCTGTACAGTCTACACTCAACCCGCACGGGACAGCCTGGGTGTAACCGCCAGCATAGTTTCCGCTCAAGATGTAAGCCACAACTTGATAATATCCGGCCGGCAGGTCATCGATCTGGTATGTAGTTTGGTTCTGGATAGTATCCACGTAATAATAGTTTTCCGTCCCGACTTCGAAGGCAAACACACGTAACGGCGGGATGAATTCAGATGGATAGCTCAACAAACCCGTGATACTGCCTGTCCCTTCGGAAGGAGCCGGGCCCGGCATCGCGGGAAAGGCGTTCTCCTGCCCATACCAGTCGTTCGGGCTGATATTCGGCGTGTCCTGCCCGGCGGCAACCGTGACCGGAGACAGCGAATGTTCCGTGCAAGTGACTGACAGGCCGCAAAGTGTGGCCTGGGTATAGCCGCCTGCCAGACCCGCCGGGAACGAGCCGCCACCCAGCGTATAAGCCACTACATAATATGTCCCCACCGGCAGGCCGCTGATCTGGTATGTGCCCTGGTTATAGCTTGTTTCAACGTAGTAAAAGCTATCCGAATTGGCATCGAAGGCAACCACCCGCAACGGAGGGATGGCTTCAGACGGATAACCCAACTGGCCAGACAGGCTGCCTGTTGAATCAGGTTCCGCTGTGGCGTCCGTTGCTGCCTGGGCTGTCATTGCCTGCAAAGTTGCCTGCACGATTTCATCGACATTCTGTGTCGGAGCGGCAAATAGCATACAGGAAATCAGGAGGAAACTCGCTACTGCTAAAACAAATCCAATTTTACGCATCAAACGATCTCCTTTTAGATCACTTGTTTAATGAATTACATACTATCCATAGACGGTTGTACGCCCCTTATTTGTTCCAGCATATCGAGCAAACGCTCGGGCCAGTCCGGTTCGCGGCCTAGCGTCAGCCAGTAGGCGTTCTTTCCAGCACGGGCAGCGGGCCCGAGGTCCCGGAGGCGAGGCGGGGACTCTCCATCCGGGGTGAGAGGGTAACGCAGCACGATCTGTCCGTTTTCGATACTGATGGAAGCCAGGCCGATTTCCTCCGCGCGGAGCTTAATCCGCATCTGGTAGAGCAGGTTCTGGACCATTTCGGGAGGCATCCCAAAGCGGTCGTTAAACTCGGAGATGAGCGCGTCGATCTCGCTTTCATCGCGCAGGTCGGCGATGCGGCGGTATAAACGCAGGCGCAGATCCTGGTCGGGGATGTAGTAAGCCGGGATGCCAACCGCAAGTGGCAGGTCCACGTTGACCGGCATGGCAAGCGGCAGGTTCATGGCATCAAACGGAGAAGCGCCAGCGGACAGTTGCGTCCCGGCCACCGCGCGGATGCGGCGGACCGAGTCGGCCAACAAACGGGTGTACAGGTGAAAACCCACCGCGGCGATATAGCCATGTTGGCGCGTGCCGAGCAGGTCTCCCGCACCCCGGATCTCGAGGTCGCGCATGGCGATGGAATATCCGGCGCCGAGTTGGGTGTTTTCGGCAATCACTTCAAGCCGTTGCTGACCGTCAATGGTGGGCGACAGCTTGCGATGGCGGAAAAAGTAAGAATAGGCGCGCATCGCCCCGCGACCAACACGCCCGCGCAACTGGTAGAGCTGAGCCAGGCCAAAGGTATCGGCGCGGTCGACGATCAGTGTGTTGGCGTTGGGAATGTCGAGGCCGGATTCAATAATAGATGTGGAGAGCAAAATATCGATCTCACCCGCCGTGAACTGACGCATCACGCTGGCAAGCTGTTGCTCCGGCATCTGACCGTGTGCGATGCCAATCCGCGCCTCTGGAACCAGGCTCTCCAGGTGGGCGCGCATGGCGTCGATGGTATGCACACGGTTATGAACAAAGAAGATCTGCCCGCCGCGTTCCAGTTCGCGCAAGATCGCCTGACGCACCAGCTTAGAAGAATAGGGCCCCACGTGCGTAATAATCGGCAGGCGTTCTTCAGGCGGCGTGTTCAGATTTGAGATGTCTCGAACACCAGCCAACGCCATATAGAGCGTGCGCGGGATGGGCGTCGCTGTGAGGGTCAGCACATCCACTTCGGTGCGCAGTCGCTTGAGGTGCTCCTTATGTGTTACACCGAAGCGCTGCTCTTCGTCGATGATCACCAGCCCCAGATCCTTGAACTGCACATCTGAGGAGATCAGGCGGTGTGTGCCGATAACGATATCCACCTGGCCGAACGCCAACCCGAGCAAAATCTCGCTCTGCTCGCGGTGGGTACGGAAGCGCGAAAGCATCTCCACTTTGACCGGGAAGGCGGCCAGCCTCTGGCAGAAGGTGTCGTAATGCTGCTGGGCCAGCACGGTGGTTGGAACTAGCATCGCGACCTGTTTGCCATCCATCACTGCTTTAAACGCCGCCCGCAATGCCACTTCGGTCTTGCCGTAGCCGACATCGCCGCACAGCAGGCGGTCCATGGGGCGCGGCCGTTCCATGTCGCGCTTGATGTCTTCCAGCGCACGAACCTGGTCTTCGGTCTCGACATAAGGAAAGGAGTCTTCCAATTCTTTTTGCCAGGCAGTGTCCTCGGAAAACGCATGACCGTGTACAATCTGCCGACGGGCGTACAAATCGAGCAACTCTTTGGCGACTTTCTGAACGGCTTCCTTGACACGACTTTTGGCCTCAGACCAGCCCTGGCTGCCGAGGCTGTCCAAGGAAGGAGTCCCGCCATCGGGGCCTACGTAGCGGGTCAGACGATCAGCCTGGTGCACGGGGACATACAGCATCCCCCCGCCCTGGTATTCCACCGCCAAAAACTCGCGCTCATGGCCTTCCAGCTGCCGCTGAACAAGACCTTTGAAGTAGCCTATTCCGTGATCGATATGGACAACATAATCTCCCTCGAGCAGGTCCGCGTACAAAGATTCTGGCGCTTCGGCAGCCTGGCGCTGACGTAAGCGCGGCTGCGGACGCTCCCAGCCAAAAATCTCGGAATCGGTGATGAGATGAGTAGAAAAGAGGGAGGAGTTGTTGGTCAGGACAAAGCCTTCAGAAAGGCTTGTCTCGATAAAAGCCGGGTTGTTTTCTTCTCCCTGCTCTCTGCTCTCTCTCCACAACTCTTGCAAGCGAGGTGTCTGGCGGGAAACAACAATTACCTGTTCGCCCTGGTCTACCAGTCCACCCAAATATTCCATAAATTGTTTGAGCCTGCCGCCAAAACGTTCATCGTGGCTGAAACAGGAGGCAAGATCCGGGCTTACACTCTCCTCGTGGCCATTCCCCTGCAAGGGAGATGTGGACTCCAACACGGTGGAATATCCCAATTCAAGCCATGTTCGGGTATGGATTGTATCTTCAAGTTCGGACCAGGTCAGATAGGGAATCGGAAAATCTTCAGGGAGGATCCCTTCGGCGATGCTCTCCTCACGAAGCTTAACGGCCTGTTCTTCCACTTCGCTGACAACAGCCGCAATGAGCGAAACGTCATCGATTAGGATGAGGGCCTTTTGGGGCAAATAGTCCAGTAGCGTAGCGGAGGCATTATGCAGGAGAGGAATATGGAATTCTGATAACTGATCTGATTCAGCCAATTGCTCTACCGAGTCTTGTTCAATGAATTCGCGTGCTGGGGTGATAAGCAAAGATTCAAGTTTTTCAACCGTGCGCTGGGAGGCCGGGTCAAACCGGCGGATGGTATCGATCTCGTCGCCAAAGAAATCCAAGCGGACAGGATCTGGTTCCGAAGGAGGCCACACATCCAGCAACCCGCCGCGGTGGGAAAACTGCCCGCGCTCCAGCACCGTGTCCACTCGTTGGTAGCCGATCCCCGCCCAGGAACGTAGCAACGTATCCGGTTGGATCGTTTGCCCGAGCGAGAGATGTTTGCAGGCTTTGAGAAAGTCACGGCGCGGTAATGTGCGCGTCATCAGCGAACGCGCTGATGTCACAATGATGGGCGGCCTGGCGGGTTTCTCGCCAAACGGGAGATGATAACGGGCCAGTCCGGTAAGCGTGTGTAAACGTTCACGGCGCGTAGCGTTTCCCCAGGCCGCCTGCTCGTAGAAGAGTGGATTGGGTTCGGCAAAATGGAAGCGTGGGGTATCGCCCGCCCAGAAGCGCAGCTCATCGAACAGGCTCAAGGCATGGTCCGCACGGTCAGTGACAAGCAAAACAACCCGCTCTAAATCGAGATGCAAAGCTGCCAGCAGCGGCAGACGCGCAGCGCGTGCAAGTCCAAGCCCGGGCTGTTGAACCCCTTCTTGTAAATTTGTCAGGAGCTTTTTATATTGAGGTAAACCCTGAATTGTAGTGAAAACGGTTTCCATAGCATTCAAAAAAGCGTTTCCCGATTAATTTGTTTGTATTTCACCATTGAACTTGTTCATGGCTGCATCTAAACCATTCGTAACGAAAGTCAAGACAGCCTCAGCGGCGCGATCGAGGATCTCTGACAACAAAATCGAGTCAGATTGAGCAAAGTTTTGCAGCACATAGGCTGACGGATCCATACGACCGGGCGGCCTGCCAATGCCTATACGCAAACGCCGGAAATCTTTGGTCCCCAGGCGCTCGATAGTGGAGGCAACGCCCTTCTGGCCGCCAGGCCCGCCGCCGGGGCGGATGCGGATGGTACCAAATGGCAGGTCAAGGTCATCGTGCGCGACGATCATGTTCTCAAGCGGAATCTTATAGAATCGAGCCAATCCCTGGATGGATTGGCCGGACAGGTTCATGTAAGTCTGCGGCTTGGCAAGGATGAGCTTATTGCCTTCATAATTCACGGATCCCACTAAAGCTTTGGCCTGCACACGGGTCAGGCGCGCATTTAAACGGACAGAGAGCCGGTCGATCAACATGAAGCCGACATTATGGCGATTGTCTCTGTATTCACGGCCGGGATTCCCGAGCCCAACAATGAGAAAGGTATTTTCGGTCATTTTTCAATCATCACTCACGTCGCAGCCGCAATAGCAGGCCGAATCCCAGGAAAAGTAGCAAGGCCAGGACCGCTCCCCGTCCCAGAGCCCACGAGATGGAGGTTTCATGCAAACTGGCGGGGTTAGGAGGCAAACGCGTGGGCGTAGGAAGGGATGGACTGGCGGTAGCAGGCACGGGCGCGATCAGTTGCGCGGTGGGGGCTGCAAACAGCACAATCGCTGTTGCCGTCGGGGTAAAGGTGGAGGTCGGTACAGCGGTGTAATTCCGGACGCGCAAGCCGGAAACCATCGTTTCCTGCACGGACCCGTCCAACATAAAAACTTGCAAACGGAGGGTATAGTCACCGTCGGTCAGCGTGGTGGTATCCCAGCTGCCCAGTTCGCCTCCGAGAACAGGCTGCGAGTTGTTGCCCAGCACGAACCAGGTCTGGGTTGGGTCATTCTCGTAGGCGAAAGACAATTCATAGGACGAAAACCCGAGAACAGAAACGGTGCCAGAAACAATGACCAGTCCCTGTACAATCTGGCCCTCAAGGGGTGAGGAAATGACAAACTGGGACTCCTCTTGCGCTCGAACAGGATAGGCCCCGAATACAAATATGAGCAAAAAAATGAGCAAGGCGCGTTTCATGGCAATCGATAAGTCTATCATGATTGAGAAGTAAAATCCATCCTGACGGACGAAAATTATGGGAAAATGCCCGGGGTTGAAATCGAAATCTGCAAGGAACTTTGGGAAATTCCGTGGTGGATACCCGGATTTCGGGTTGCGAGCGTGCGTACGCACGCTCGCAACCCGAAATCCGGACCTCTTCACGCCAAATCCTGAAGAACGATCTGCAATGAAATATTGGGAAAATTGTTTTTATGGTAAACTCAAGCCGAATAAAAATCTCAAGGAGAGCCCAGCTATGACGAAATCCCGTGCTGATCAGATGGTAGACCGTTTGCGAACGATGCAGGCTGCCGCTCCGGATATTGAAGCTTCTGCTATTGTTTCAGTGGACGGGTTGATCATGGCCTCAGCTTTGCAACAGGGAGTCGAGGAAGACCGCGTTTCTGCCATGTCAGCTGCCATGCTCAGCCTGGGAGAGCGGATTTCTTCAGAGCTAGGACGCGGCGGGCTCGAGCAGGTTTACATCAAAGGCAACGCCGGGTCGATCATTTTGACATCCGTTGGTGACGAAGCCGTATTAACTGCCATGGCACGCCAGGAAGCAAAGCTGGGATTGATTTTTCTAGAAATGCGCCGGGCCGCCGAGGACCTGGTCAAACTGGTAGGATGAACCAGCGCAAAATTCTTCACTACCAACAAAATGCAACCCCCAACGGGGAGGGCTCAACCGCCCTCCCCGTTTCTCTTAATTTTTGCGAAGACCCTAAAGGCCTTAAAGACCATTAGGATCTGACAAGAGGTGACATATGACTCCAAAATATATCTTTTTCACCGGTGGCGTGGTTTCATCAGTCGGTAAGGGCGTGACCGCGGCCGCGCTCGGTTTGTTACTCAAGGAGCGCGGTTTTAAAGTTGCCGTACAGAAACTCGATCCCTACATCAATGTAGATCCCGGGACGATGAGCCCGTACCAGCACGGTGAAGTCTACGTGCTCGACGATGGCGCGGAAACAGACCTGGACCTGGGCCATTACGAGCGCTTCATTGACATCCGGCTAAGCCAGGTCAGCAATTTCACCGCCGGACAAGTCTACGCGGAGGTGATCCAGAAAGAGCGGCATGGCGATTACCTGGGCGGCACGATCCAGGTGATTC
>JAABUE010000028.1 GCA_011389535.1 Anaerolineales bacterium | reverse complement strand
CAATATGTTGGGGTTTTTCGTTTGCCATACTCACTGAATGAGTATATCAAATCAAAGATTGTTTCACAAGGAAAATTGCTATGTTTTCAAACCATCGTTGCTCTTCTTCAATTTGGGATGATTCTTATGAATGCAAGAGGATTGTAAAATCCCAAACAAACGCGCCCCGTGCTCAAAGCACGGGGCTTGCCGTGATTTCTGCGGTGAAACCTTTACGGTGTTTGCAGAGGTTGGTGATTTGAGGGGCGAAACTTATAGCCGTAAATTGGATTTCTGCCATACAGGAGAAATTGTTGTGAAGTTGTAGCCCGGCCACAACATAAGTCTAAACAGGCAAAACCTTTTCGCACATGAGCACCGTCGTCCCCTGGAAAAAGCTATGGCACCACTACCCCATTGATGACTTTAAGCACTTCTTCAGGCGGGCTATCCACCTTCTCAAGCATCAAGGGGCGATCTGTATATTCTATCTTCTCGCTGCCGTCCTGCAAGCGTGAAAAAGCCTGCACCTCGACCTGCTGTCCGCTATTCAGATTGACCCAGGTATTACGCCCCATGCCGGTAATAAGTTGCGCTTCGCCTGGATTTTGAATTCCCTGGTCAAACGCATCAAACAACGTGATGAGCAGGCAGGGGGAACCATCGTCACAGGGAACCTCTTCACGCGTTACCTGGGCTTGATACTGTGCCGCCTGGATCAAATCCTGAGTGAGCATGTCTGTTGAAAACGGGTAGCGCGAATATTCGTTGTAGCTCGATTCGCCAGTGGTGAAGTTGATCGAATAGTTCCCGATCGTTACGGACTGTTGGATCACGTTGCCATCTTTATCCTTGTCTGTCCATATCGAGCGGATTACATATCCTTCCGCATCCAGTTCCAGCCACTGCTCGCTGGTGATGTAGGGTGGCGGGAAAGTTTGTCCCGGCCTTGGAGTGATTTTGGTCTCTTTGATCATATGAACCCAGCCGGGGCCTTGCTGGAGGGGTGCATCGAAATTCTGGGCCAGTGCTTGCACTTCGAGCATTAATGGGTCGGACGATGTGACGGTTGGCGTTGTAAAAACGGCGGCAGTGGGTGCAGGTGTATTCGTGGGGCCGACGATCACACCTTCGGGTGCTGCGGGAGCCTGCCAGTGGATTTGCCACTTGCCGCTTGCGGTATAGCCAATCCTCGCGACACTGACCGTGATTGGCTGCGCGGGTACTTTCTCGAAGGACAAACTTGCTGTGAAGATAGCATTCTCAACCGGGAGACTGCCTGTCGAACCACTGGCAAGCGGAGAATAAAGCATGATACCTGTCACACTGGGTGTGGGCGCAAACTCGAAAAGCAGTTCTGTCGAGGAAACTTGCTTCACACCGACCACGTGAACCATGTATCCGCTAACCTGTACCTGTTCATCCATTTTCCAGCTTTGCCCTACCTGCGGATTGGATCCCGGGTCGAACGTAAACGCGGCTTGCTCCAGCGGAAAATCAACCGACATGGGCAGATTCCCGGCATCTGGGAACGCGGTCAGGGACAACGTCAGGGTTTCACCCCCACGGAATGGCAGGGTTTCGAAGGTTTTGGACTGGTTGTTGGAATCAGCCATCACTTCGGTCAGTGGGTAAGTTTTTCCATCGTCGCCGCTCAGGGTGATATCCCAGTGGGCGTTCAGGCTTGTGCCTGGTTGTTCAAAGCGCAGGGAGACTTGCAGTATGGTTTTGTCGCTGGCTGTTGCAACATGATCCAGCACCAAAGTCAGCCCATCGTGCGTCTCGCTGTGCAGTGGAACAGTATATGTTTCCGGCGCGGGGATGAGTTCCTCCGCCCGGATAGGTCGTAGTTTGACCGGAACATCCACACTCCAAGATTCTGCTCCATCCTCTATGTAAAATTCATAATGCAAGGTCAGGGCATCGGTTCCAACGGGCAGCGCCGGAAATTCGTAGCTCGCTTTGTGTGGAGCGACATCTAAGTCATCTTCTTGCCCGGCCTGGAATCGAATTACAGTTCCATCGGACAAAATCACGGTTGCCCCAGTATGGAAAAGTCGCTCAGGGTCAAATTTTTTATGCAAGGAAAAGCTAATCCAAAACTTATCTTCGGTGCTGACTGCATTTTCCACGCGGATAGTTACTCCTTCGTGCTCAACCTGAACCGGTTCTTCGAGCACGTAGACCGTGCTGGTATCACTCGTGAACCCGAAGCCGGGGATGAAGCCTGACAATCTGCCTATCGCATAAGCGGCACCTGTAATCAATGTCAGGGCGAGTAAAAGGGACAAAACAAGCAGCGCAGGCTTTGCGCGCAAAGTTTGCATGAAAGTTTTCCTTTCCAGTTGCCTGGATAGGCGCGGATACAGATTCAAGTCCTCCGGCACGCGCGTTCGGGCGGCAGAATCCAAGAGTTCACGCGGGGTTGGTTTCACTGGTTGCTCCTTTCCGAGCGCAGAAGATCGCGCAAGCGGGCGCGAGCGGCGTTCAAGAGCCACTTCACTGTCCCTGGTGCAGCTTGCAGGCTGGTGGACATTTCCTGTTCGCTCATTTCCAGGTAGTAACGCTGCACGATTACCGCGCGCTGGCGTGGGGAGAGTTTGGTCAAGGCGAAAAGAATCTGCTGGCTGTGCTGGCTGGCTTCGATTTGCGCTTCAGGTGAATTGGTTCCATCAAGCAGGGCTTGAATTTCGGCCAGGTCACCGTCGAGTGGAACAATTTTGGTATAGCGGCGGGCGGCATTCAGGGAGGCATGAACCACGCTTTTTAGAAGGTAAGGCTCGAAAGGCTGAGTCTCATCAAACTGGTGTATGCGCTGGTAGATGCGGAGAAATGTTTCCTGCACCACATCCTGTGCGGCGGCTTCATCTTGCAAAATCAGGAAGGCTGTACGTACCGCCCGCACTTGGTGGCGCATGAAAAGCGTTTCCAGTCCGCCAATATCGCCGTGTTTTAACCTTTGCACGGCTGCCTGTGTTTCATCCATGCTATTCTCCGGTTGTATAATGAGCGCTCATATAAAATATACACATTGCTATGCCAAAAGGTTGGGGGATGAACAGGGTGATTTCTTCGATTATAGAGGAAATACAAAAAAGAAACAGCGGCCAATCAACGAACACAGGAAGTGTTCTAAAACACGTGGAGTACAGTTTGATTTTTCTGTGATACGTTTACACTGTATGTTGGGTTTGCCGTAACAAGGGCCGAAATTTATACCTGTATATTTGATATATGCCGCGCAGAGCAGATCTTTGTGCACTGATGAAAACACATCTGGCGAGAGATAAAACAAATCGGGTACACAGTTATGCCTGTTTTCTTAAGCCCAACGCCAGTGCAGCCACTTCATCAAGTGTCATTCCCTGCCCGGCAGCACAAGCGAGTTCAAATGCAGAGGCACCGATCTTTGCCTTGATTGAGGCGATATCTAGATCGAGATCAGCCTGCTCGATGCGCGGACGCGGGTCGCCGAGTTCCTTGCGATTCGCGTCTGACCAGCCGATCAGATGGGCGGCAACCTCGGGTTTACCGGTCACGACATACAGGCATGCCATTTTGTCCAGTGCGAAGGCAATCGCGTTCTTGTTTTGATCTGCATGAAAGTTTTCAATCGTATCCACCAGAATCTGATGCGCTTCTGCCACGCTCCCCCCGCGCAGGGCAACATACCCCAAACGGGCGCGCCCCCATAGATACCCTATTCGATCTCCCGTCTTTTCACGATTCTCTATATTTTTCTCCAGGAATGTTCGCGCCAGGTCATACTCGCCGCGCAGCATGCATAAGATGCCTTTGCCGGTCAGGACAAATTCGATTTCAATGTTATTGATTTGCTGATTTACCTCATAGGCTTCATCCAGAAACTTTTCAGCCGACTCGAGATCGCCATTCGATAAGACGGTGGAGCCCAAAATGCCAAGAGTTTGTGCCAGGAAGCGCCAATCGCCTATCTGGCGAAAAAGCACAATCGCTTCCTCCCATTGCGCGCGGCCTCGTTGAGGATCGCGCTGATCCCAACCCAGCATGTATAATGCGAACGCCTGCCTCAAGACATCACCCATGGATCGAGCCAGAGCAAGCGCCTGTTGATGAAACTCTACTCTTTGCTCCATCCCTGCCGCGAACTGCGACACGATCCCCATCAATATCAAGGCATCATATTCGCCTTGCTGGTCGCCACAACGACGGAAAACCGCCAGGCATTCCTCTGCAATGGAACGGACAGCTTCGAACTGCTGCATGCCCCATCGAATATAACCTTGGGCGATTAAGGCTTTTGCGCGTGCCTGTGGAAACGTTTGCGACTCGGGGTTTTGGATCAATTCCGTGCTCCAACGTAAGCCTTCGCGCAAGTCGAAATCAATCCAATAGTCGATCAATCTTGCTGAGAGGAATAACCCAGCTTCCAGATCCGACCCGGCTGCATGTTCCAGCGCAACACGAAGGTTATCACGCTCATCGGTCAAGCGGTTATACCATTCCATTTGGTGAGGACCACGCAATGCAGGTTCAGCCAAGCCGGATAGAACGAGATAGTATTTCAGATGCTGACTGTGGATGTTTTCCTGCTCCCCCGCTTCGACCAATTTTTCTTGCGCGTATTGGCGGATGGTTTCATGCAGATGGAAACGCCGCTCACGCCCCGGCTGACGGTCTGCGATCACCAACGACTTTGCCACCAGGTGGGTCATCAACTCGGACACGTTTTGCGACTCGATACTGCCTTCAGCACTGCAAACGGCTTCGGCAGATTCCAGAGTCCAGCCGCCTGCAAAGACAGCCAGGCGCCGCAAGAGCGTACGCTCGGGATCGGAGATCAGGTTCCAGCTCCAATCGATCGAGGCGCGGAGGGTCTGTTGGCGCGGCAGGGCGGTCCGACTGCCGCCCGTGAGCAGGTGGAAACGGTCGTCCAAGCGGGCTGCGATCTGTGCCGTGGAAAACATATTGACGCGCGCCGCGGCTAGTTCGATCGCCAGGGGAATGCCGTCGAGCCGGGAGCAGATTTGGGCGACGGAGGCGGCGTTTTCCAGCGTCAATTTGAAATCGGGTTGGGCAAGCTGGGCGCGCTCTTCGAACAGGCGCACGGATTCATATTCCCTGAATGTTTCGAGCGTCATCTCAATATCCGGTAATCCAAGAGAGGGCATGTGGTAGACGATCTCGCCCAGAATGCCGAGCGCTTCACGGCTGGTCGCCAGGATTTTCAGGTTGGGGCAATGCTTCAGCAGCGTATCGGCTAAATGTGCGCTCGCATCTAGAAGATGTTCGCAGTTATCGAGGATCAGCAGGGCTGTTTTGGGGCGCAGGAAGTCGATCAGCAATTCGGTATGTGAACGAGTAGCTTGGGCGAGGATCCCAAACACGGATGCGACGGTCTGCGCCAAGAGTTCGGGGTTACTGAGCGGCGCCAGTTCTGCCAGCCAGACGCCGTTAGCATACTCGTCCAAAACCTGTCCGGCCACTTGCAACGATATCCGCGTTTTGCCGACCCCGCCTGAACCGGTCAGCGTCACCAGGCGATGCCTGCCAATCATATGGAGGATCTCTACCTGTTCTTTTTCGCGCCCGATGAAGGTGGTCAACGCGGCGGGCAGGTTGTTCGGAGTGAGCTTTGTCGCTGTTTCAGGCAATTCCCCAAGGCGCGCCTGTTTGGCAAGTTCCAACAAGCGCTCCACCCATTGCGGCTCATGCTCGAGGTGCAGGGCCGGCACGAACAACGCCTTGAGCGTTGCCGCATCGGGCACGCGTTGATTTTGTTCGAGGCGGCTGATCTGCGTATCGCTGTACCCAACCTGAATGGCGAGCTCGCGTTGGGTGAGTTCCTCGCGTTTGCGCAGGTATTTGAGCAGGTCGCCAAAGGTGGAGAATTTTTCCGGTGAAACGGCAGGTTTGCGCAAGGTTCTTTCCTCAAAACAAGTATATCTTGGACAGGAATGTTTGGGGAATTTTCGGGGAATTATGGCAAGTTTTGTGGCACACCCGGTGCTAGACTAATGCTAATTCAAATTTTCAAAAGGAGAAACTCATGAAAAATCCTAAATACTTGTCCATACTCGTGTTTGTTCTGGTGGCGGTCCTGCTCCACCCACCCCCGGCGATGGCCGGCGCGCAGAGGACCACGTTCACAGGTACATCCAATTTCGGTGAGACGCTTGATGCAGGCGAGTGGACGTTCCTTCCCAGTGGCAATGTGCTTGCGCGCGGGATCGTCGAGACCTATAACGATGTCGGCTCGGACCCTCGTGTCACCGGCCAGGAGACGATCGTCAGTGACGGTAATTTCAGGCCCGCGCCTTCTTCCGAGCTTGGACTGGCGGGTCACCTGTGGGGCACCTTCCACATCGAAAATGAGGGCGGCACATGGGATGGCATCTTTACCAGCGAGATCACCGAAGACGGTGAATACTTCTACCGAGGCGTAGCCCATGGGAGCGGCGGCTACGAAGGGTTGGTAGGGCACTGGGAAGCCTATCGCAATGGTCACTCTGGGCCGTTTACACTCAGCGGCTGGATTCTCGAGCCTTAGAGTCGGAGAAACGCTGGCGGGACTCGCCGCGTCAAAACGGGGTAAACTGGGCTCAAGTCGATTTTAGTAAATCGGCTTGAGCCCAGCCCAAGCTGCTGGGCTGAGCTGGCCCGCCGCGCGGGCCGGGGTCGAAACCGTTGGATTGAGCCGTGTCGAAATCCTTGGATTGAGCTTGTCGAAATCACCAGCGGTTATCCATAGTCACACGGAGGTTGAAGTATGAGCGAAGTCACGGTGATCGGTTTGGGAAACATGGGATCAGCATTGGCACGCGCATTCCTGGACGCTCCGCAGGGGTGCGCTGTCAGTGTGTGGAATCGCAGCCCGGAGAAGGCTGCACCCCTGGTGAATCAGGGCGCGGTACTGACTCCGGGCCTATCAGCGGCCATCACGGATAGCCCGATCATCATGGTGTGTGTGACGAACTACGCGGCGGCAAATCAGATTCTTAATGAAGTTGCAGCAAATCTTTCGGGGAAATTGTTGGTTCAATTCACCACTGGCTCCCCGCAGGACGCCCGTATAAGCGAAACGTGGGCACATGAGCACGGAGCCGAATACCTCGATTGTGCCATTACCGGAAGTCCAAGTTCTATCGGAACACCCAGCGCCCACATCCTGGTCTCGGGCAGAGAAGCTGTATTTCAAAAAGCGGAACCGACCTTGCGGATACTTGCGAGCAATCTGGATTACAAAGGTGAGCCAATCGGCCTGGCTTCTGCCTGGGAAATGGTGTTTCTCATGCCCTATTACGGGATGTTTTTGTCCCTGTTTCATAGCGTGCAAATTTGCCAGGCCGAAGGCATCCCGCTGGAAGAGTACATTACTGTGCTGGATGAGCAGGGCAAGAACTACGAAAAATGGTTGTGCGAAAATATCCAGTCGGGCAATTATCAAGAGACCTCTGCCCCGCTCGAACTCTGGGCAGGAGGCATACAGCAGATCGCCCAACATGCCCGAGACAGTCACATCCACGCAGAGTTCCCTCAACTGGTAGCCCGTCTCTTCCAACAGGCAATGAACGATGGCTATGACCGCGAAGAAGTGTCGGCCTTATTCAAAGTGCTGCAGAAGTCATCTTGAGCGCATCCGCATTTACAACGGAACCATATATTCATGCTATGGAGGCTAGATGATGGAAATCTTTCTTACTGGTGGCACGGTTGAAACTAGTGGAGACGAGCGAGTAACCTTTGGGTCGGGCTTTGAACAGAAAGGGTTGTTGCAGTTCACCAAGTAACGATCCTTTATTCCTAGAACAGGAGCACTCAAGAGCACTATGGAAGATCCATGCTACCCTGCACGAAATTAATCAAGTTCAGTAAATCACAGATTCAATCGTAGTGGCGACTTCCCCGGCACCGCCCGCCGGGGCAGGCTGTCCGCCCCGCGAGGGCTTCGGCCCGCCCGCCCCAACCCCGGCCCGACCGGCAGCGCCGGGGCGGGCAAGCGCAGCGGGCCGGGGAAACGGGGTGCAGTCGCTCTTTTGCAACCGGCAACCGGAAAACCTGCGTTTTGACCGGCATTGAAACGACTAACCCTTACAGGATGCTTCGCGAAGTCGTTACTACGGCAAATTCGTGATTTACTGAAGTTGGTAATTAAAAATGGCGCCCCTCATTGTTTTGAGGGGCGCCATCACTTTTTACAAAGAGTTAGAGAAGACGCTATTGGGGTATAAGTCCGGCGGGCATGAATTTATACCTATATGCCTGATACGTACCCCACAGATTGTATTTGGATTGAATTGTAGGGTGAATTGCGGATCTCCTACGTACCCCAAACCAACTGCACATCCGGTCGAAACAGGAAAGTTTCCCGAAGTTCAAGCGTGCCAGCGTGCTCGGCAATAAACATGACTTCATTGCATGCCCGCTCTTTTAATCGGGTTGCGGCCGATTCGCTTCCCCGCTCTATTTCCAGTTCACTCAGTGCCCAACACATTGCCCACACATCGCGGTGCGCGCCCATTTCATCAGAAAGCGCCAGTGCATTTGTGAGCGTCTGGTATGCGTTTTCTTTCTTCCCCGCTGCCAATTCAACCCTTGCCTGGAGAAATAAGATGCATGGCTTGAGGTGGCGCAGTTTCAGTTCATCATATTTCCCCAGCAGTTGTTCGATGCAGCGCGCGGCTGGAGTCAATTCCCCTTGCGCCAACGCCAACTCTGCTTCTGCCTGTAAAGCGGGGGAGCGAGCCGTGCTAGCCGAGAAATCTCACGGAGCCTGGGCGCCAGGAGGTGGGTGTTTCATCGTCTGGCGCGAGGCTTAGAAGATCAGGCGTGTGAGGTTGAAGGCCAGAGAGAGCGTGTCATTGATGAGCATGGCTTTGGCGGTGTTAGGCAGGCCGAAGGAGAGAGAACGTTTGAGGTGCCGGCGGGCCTGGGTGTCGTTGTCTATTCCCTACTCCTCTGATTCCTGAGTTGCGTTTTGTTCTCTGAACTTATTGTGCTATGTCGCAAGAAATTGTTTCCTTTTCCAGAAAAATCTGGCATAATGACTCATGGGGTGGTTCTTTCCCAAGTTTGGTGATGCTGCTTCGGAAGGATACCTCTCATTAGGCCGGTTTGTCTTGCGATCCAGACTGGATGAGGGTGCACCGTAGATTCCTCACAATATAATTCTCGTAATTCAGGTGGAAGGCGAGAACAAGAAAAACAAATGAATCCAACACAGCCTAAAGATAGAAATTAAGTGGTTCAACGGCGAGGAAGCCAACGGACCGTCGGAAATATATTAACACCGGAAAAGGAGTTTGCCTATGAAAGCCCAAGATATTATGACTCGTGATGTGATCAAGATCCGAAAAGATACAACCGTAGAGGAAATCGCCCGGTTGCTCAGCGAGCACCATATCGGAGGGATACCGGTCGTGGATGAAGACAACCGAGTCATAGGGATAGTCAGTGAGAGCGACCTGTTTCTAAAAGAGAAGGGGCTGCCGTTCTCTGCTGTAAAGGTTCCCGTGCTATTCAAACGCTGGGTGGATCCGGATCAGCTGGCTGATATCTATGAGGAGGCTCGCCATCACACCGCTTCTGACGTGATGACGAGTGATACGGTCTGCGTGGACGTCGAGGATACGATGAGCCATGTAGCCTGGCTGATGGCCCAGCGTAACATCAAAAGGGTTCCTGTTCTGCGCGATGGCGTTTTGGCAGGTATCATTACCCGTTCCGATATCATCCGTCTCTTAGCGAGAGAATAACCATGGCCATTGCACTGGCAGTGTTTTCCGGTTTTGGGGTTGCCCTGGCTGCGCCCGTCCTGTCACGGCGGTTGAACAACGCGGCGGGTTGGGTTTTGGCGCTGCTGCCTGCCGCTCTGACCCTGTACTTTGTGAGCCTGCTGCCGCTCGCGGCAGCGGAACAGCCGGCGGCTTTTTCTTCTTCCTGGGCCCCGGAACTGGGCCTCTTTCTCTCGTTTCGAGCCGATGGATTGGGCCTGCTCTTTGCCCTGCTCATCAGCGGTATAGGCACGCTGGTTATTGTGTACGCCAGCGGCTATTTGAAGGGCAATCCCAATATCGGGCGTTTCTATGCATGGCTGCTCACTTTCATGGCAGCCATGCTTGGCGTGGCGCTGGCCGATAATGCGCTTTTGTTGTTCGTATTCTGGGAACTTACCAGCCTGAGTTCATTCATTCTGATCGGGTTCGAACACGAACGCGAGAGCGCCCGCGCTGCCGCGTTACAGGCGCTGCTCGTGACCGGCGCCGGTGGCCTGGCCCTGCTTGCCGGGCTTTTGCTGCTGGGGCTTGCAGGCGGCACGCTCGAATTGTCCACATTGCTGGGACAGGGGGACACCCTGCGGGCCAGCCCGTACTATGTCCCCGCCCTCATCTTGATCCTGCTGGGAGCTTTCACCAAATCGGCTCAGTTTCCCTTCCATTTCTGGCTGCCCAACGCGATGGAAGCCCCAACGCCGGTGAGCGCCTACCTGCACTCGGCCACAATGGTAAAAGCCGGGATATATCTGCTGGCCCGTTTGAGTCCTGCACTCGGTGGAACAAACTTGTGGATGTACGCTGTTGGCGGGATTGGTGCATCCACGATGCTTGCTGGCGGATATCTCGCGCTGACACAGACCGATCTCAAACGTCTTTTAGCGTATTCCACGGTTAGCGCGCTGGGGATGTTGACCCTGCTCATCGGTCTCGGCTCGCAGCTCGCGCTCAAAGCAGCGGTCGTTCTATTGCTGGCGCATGGCCTGTACAAAGGCGCATTGTTCCTCGTTGCTGGCGCGCTGGATCACGAAACCGGGACACGCGATATAAGGCAATTGGGCGGGTTGTTCCCAAAAATGAGGCTCACAGCGCTGGCCGCGGGTCTCGCCGCGCTCTCGATGGCCGGGCTGCCACCGTTGTTCGGCTTCATTTCGAAAGAATTGACGTATGAGGCCGCGCTCGAATATGGTCCGTGGCTTACAGCAGCCGTTGTCGCCGCGGGATTGTCATTTGTATTCGTTGCCGGGATCGTTGGCATTGGCCCATTCTGGGGGCGCAAGACCGAGACGCCCAGGTCACCGCACGAGGCGCCTCCCAGCATGTGGCTTGGAGCGTTGACTCTGGCAGGCCTGAGCCTGCTTATCGGCCTCTTCCCCGCTACGGTGAGCGGATTGCTCGTAAGTCCCGCATTTTCCGCTGCGGTCGGCCAGACGACCAGCGTTGAACTGGCGCTGTGGCATGGGGTGAATCCGGCGTTCATACTAAGTGTTATCACTGTGCTGGCAGGCGGGGGGTTGTATGTCGTTCGCGGTCCGCTGCGTTCGGGCCTGTCCCGTCTGGCGTGGTCGCGGGGGCCAGCCTTCTTGTATGAGCGTTCGCTTGATGGTCTCAACGCGCTGGCCCGAGGGCAAACGCGGATTTTGCAAAATGGATACTTGCGCCATTATCTGTTTAGCATCCTGCTTGCGACTACGGGGTTGGCAGGTTTCACCCTGCTCACCAAGGGTGGGCTGTACTGGCCCAGCGCAGTGACCGACGTGCGTTTTTATGAATTAGCCCTGGGCGTGTTGATCTTGGGCGCGGCGTTCGCGGCAACAATCTCCTGGTCGCGGCTGGGCGCGGTTGCAGCACTGGGAGCCGCCGGCTACGGCGTGGCGTTGATCTACCTCCTGTTCGGCGCGCCTGACCTGGCGATGACCCAATTCATGATCGAGTCCCTGACCGTTATCTTATTCGTCCTTGCGTTCTACCATCTTCCGCATTTCGCCCAACTCACTCCAAGACGTTCGCGCCTGCGCGACCTGCTGGTAGCGCTATTGGCGGGTGGGCTGATGACTTCCCTGGTTCTGTCCGCGGTTGGCGTCCAGCTCTTCCCAAGTATTTCCGACTACTTTGTCGAAAATGCTCTACCCCTGGCGCATGGCCGCAACATTGTCAACGTGATCCTGGTGGACTTCCGTGGCATTGATACCTTGGGCGAAATCACCGTGTTGGGCATTGCTGCTACTGGGGTTTTTGCGTTATTGAAATTGCGCATGAGCCGCCGAAAGACAGGAGATGAGAAATGAACTCATTGATTATGAAGACCACGGCGCGCTTCCTGATGCCGTTCTTGTTGTTATTTTCCGTCTTCTTGTTCGTGCGCGGGCATAACGAGCCGGGTGGTGGATTTACCGGTGGTTTGGTGGCAGCAGCAGCCTTTGCGCTGTATTCCATTGCTTTCGGTTCTCGAGAAGCGCGACGGGTGTTACGGGTAGAGCCGCGTCATCTGATAGGGGTGGGATTGCTGGCTGCCCTGTCCAGCGGGGTCGTCGCGCTGATCAACGGGCAGGTGTTCCTAACCGGGCTATGGGGGTATATCCGTCTGCCCGGCCTGGGCCGCGTAGAGACAGGTACGCCGGCGCTCTTCGATCTGGGCGTCTACCTGGTTGTAATGGGCGTTACCCTGGCCTTCATTTTCAATCTTGAGGAGGCAGAGTAGAGGCATGGAAATTATCCTGGCGTTCGTAATCGGCGGTTTGTTTGCGGCCAGCATTTACATGCTGCTGAGGCGCAGCCTGGTCAAGCTGCTCATTGGCCTGGCTTTATTGAGTCACGCCACCAATCTGTTAATCTTCACAGCGGCAAAATTAACGCGTGGGAATCCGCCCGTGATCGGCGCTGACGCGACGGCGCTCACGCCGCCATTTGCCGACCCGCTGCCGCAAGCTCTTATTCTGACTGCCATCGTCATCAGTTTCGGCGTCATGGCGTTCGCATTGGCGCTGGCTTACCGGGTCTACCGTAGCGTCGGCACAGACGATCTCGACCAGATGCGTGGGACGGACGTCTGATCATGATTTCAAACCGCGGACCATTCACCTATATTCAGGCAGTACCATGAATTTGACATTAATCCTCCCTATCACCATTCCCATGTTGACAGCCATCCTGACGATGTTACTGCTCAAGTCGCGTCGCGCCCAGCGCGCCGTGAGCATGCTCGGCGCGTTGGCCCTTTTTGTCGCTTCCCTGTGGCTGCTTGCCGACGTCTGGCGCAATGGTATCCAGGCAGAGCAGATGGGCAACTGGCCTGCTCCCTATGGCGTCACCCTGGTGGCCGACCTGTTCGGAGCGATCATGGTTCTGCTGGCCGGAATCATCGGGCTGGCCGTGGCGATGTATTCGCTCGTCAGCATCGATCCGGAGCGGGAGGCTTTTGGCTATCACTCCCTCTATCATTTCCTGTTGATGGGTGTGTGCGGCGCATTCCTGACTGGCGACCTGTTCAATCTATATGTGTGGTTCGAGGTCATGCTGATGGCTTCCTTCGTGCTGATGGCGCTGGGCGGCGAGCGCGGCCAGATGGAAGGCGCAATCAAGTACGTTACACTCAACCTGCTCTCCTCGGCGCTATTCCTGTCGGCGCTGGGATTGCTCTACGCGATGGCCGGCACGCTAAACATGGCAGATCTGGCAGCCAAGTTCTCCTCCATTACCGCCGCGCAGCCCCACGGCCTCGTGACGACTTTGGCTATGTTGTTCTTGGTAGCGTTTGGCATCAAGGCCGCGGTATTTCCGCTGTTCTTCTGGCTGCCCGCCTCGTACCATACGCCGCCGGCCGCGGTCTCCGCGCTCTTCGCCGGGCTGCTGACGAAAGTGGGTGTATATGCACTCATCAGGGTATTCACCTTGATCTTTGTACAGGATGTCGGCTACACTCATACCCTGATCCTGGTCATCGCCGGGTTGACGATGGTCACTGGCGTGCTGGGCGCGGTGGCGCAGAATGAATTTCGGCGTGTACTGTCATTTCATATCGTCAGCCAGATCGGTTACATGATCATGGGGCTGGGTTTGTTCACGCCTTATGCGCTGGCAGGGTCAGTTTTCTACATCGCTCATCACATCATCGTCAAGACGAATCTATTTCTCGTGAGTGGGATAGTCGAAAGGCTAGGCGGAACGCCGGAATTGAAGAAGCTTGGCGGGTTATACCAGTCCCAGCCAAGCCTGGCGCTGCTGTTCCTCGTTCCGGCCATGTCTCTAGCCGGGCTGCCGCCACTCTCCGGGTTCTTTGCCAAACTCAGCCTGGTACGGGCCGGGTTGGAAGTCGGGCAGTACACCATCGTGGCCGTATCCCTGGGCGTGGGACTCCTGACATTGTTTTCGATGATCAAGTTATGGAACGAAGCTTTTTGGAAACCCGTGCCGGAGGTGGTTGGAAACAACAGCGAGACTGCCGCTAACCTGCGCGCATGGCTGATCCCGATCGCGTTTCTGGCCTCGATCACCATTATCATTGGGGGCATCGCCGGGCAGACTTTCGCCCTAGCCTTACTAGCGGGTGAACAATTGATGAATCCGGCGCTCTATATTCAAGCGGTCTTAGGAGGCGCGCCATGAAATATCTTTTATTGAATATTGCCCTCGCACTGGCATGGGCAGCCCTGACCGGGGTCTTCGACCCGACCAATCTGATGATCGGTTTTGGGTTGGGATATGGGACGCTCTTTGTAGCCCGGCGGGCGCTGGGGTCATCCAGTTACTTCCTGAAGGTCCGGCAAGTCTTCGAGTTCGTACTGTTCTTTCTTTGGGAACTGCTCCTTGCAAATCTGCGTGTGGCTCATGATGTGTTGACCCCGCGTTTTTTCATGCAACCACGCATTATTGCTGTCCCGCTAGATGCGCGCACTGACGCAGAGATCACGGCGCTGGCCTATTTCATTTCGCTCACCCCGGGCACACTCAGTCTGGATGTATCATCCGACAGGCGCGTGCTTTTTATACACGCCATGTACGCTCCCGACGCCGATGCGCTGCGGCGCGAGATCAAGCAGGGTTTCGAGCGGCGTTTGTTGGAACTGATGCGTGGCGCGAAACCACAGAGAGGTTAATGGACATGAGCATTCTTGTCACTATCACTTTCGGTTTGCTGATCCTTGCTATATTTGTGGCATTTGTACGGTTGGTGCGCGGTCCCAGCCTCCCAGCGCGAGTGGTGGCGCTGGACTTAATGGGTTCGCTGGTGGTCGGCTTCATCGCCATTTATGCGGTAGCGATCGATCAGCCGATCTTTCTGGACGTAGCCATCGTCCTCGCGTTGATCGGGTTTCTCGGAACGGTGGCCTTTGCTTACTTCATCGAAAAAGGAGAACTGCCATGGCAGAAAGTCTGAGTCTGATCCTGCTACTGGTGGGCGCGATCTTCATGCTGCTGGCGGCTATCGGACTGGCCCGGATGCCAGACGTGTTTACGCGGATGCACAGCAGCACCAAATCTGCTACCCTGGGAGTAAGCTTCATCATGTTGGGAGTCGCCTTGTTTTTCAATGATTTTGCTATCAGCGCTAGGGCGCTGGCGATCGTGGTGTTCATGTTCTTCACCGCGCCAGTGGCTGCGCACATGATCGGGCGGGCGGCTTATCTCTCTCGCGTGCAGCTTTGGGAAGGCACGCTCAGCGACGAAATGGAGGGATGCTACAACCCGAAAACACACGTCCTGGCCAGCCAATCTCCATCCGTTACAGAAAAGGAATCAAACACCTCGCCCGGAGAACCGCGGTGACTCCTGAAATCTTGTTGGTTCTGGGAATCATCCTCGTTGCTGTCGTGCTATTCGCTACCGAAAAGCTCCGTGTGGACATCATCGCCCTGCTGGTGCTGCTCACGGTTGCCCTGACAGGGCTTGTCAGCCCGGAGGAAGCGTTTTCGGGTTTTGCCAGCCCGGCAGTGATTACTGTTTGGGCAGTTTATATTGTTTCCGGAGGGCTGTTCAAGACAGGGGTGGCCGACGTATTGGGGGAACGCATCATCCGCCTGGCCGGGAACAGCGAACCGCGCCTGATCGCTGTTATCATGCTGGCTTCCGGAACAATGTCGGCTTTTATGAACAACATCGGGGCGGCTGCCGTCCTGCTGCCGGCGGTGGTGGGAGTTTCGCGCCAGGCCAAAGTGCCCCTTTCCCGGCTGTTGATCCCGCTTTCCTTCGCCTCTCTCATGGGCGGCAACATGACCTTGATCGGCACGCCGCCAAACATCCTGGCGACGAGCATCCTGGCCGAGCGCGGTTTCGAAAGTTTCGAGTTCTTCGACTTTACCCCGATGGGCGCGATCGTCTTTGCCGCCGGAATCCTTTATATGGTGTTGGTGGGCCGGCATTTGCTCCCCGTTCGCCCGACAGCCGAAGAGCAGCAGACACAGCAGCTACGCGAGTACATCAGTGAAGTACGGGTACCGCCCGAGAGCCCGTTGGTCGGGAAAACATTGGCCGATTCTCGCCTGGGGTCGGACTTCGACCTATCGGTGCTGGCAATCTTGCGGGAGGGCCAGCTGCTAACCGCGTTGAACCGCGACACGCACTTGTATGCTGACGATTTGTTGTTCATGGAGAGTGAGGCGGGTACCTTGCTGAAAGCCAGTGAAGAATTGGGCCTGGCGATCGAAGCCGAACCGGAACTGGCGCTGGAACAGTTAGGCTCGGATGATTTTCACCTGGTGGAGGCAACCCTGGCCCCGCGTTCCAGCATCGCCGGGCGTACCCTGCGGGGGATGCGTTTCCGAGACCGGTATGGCTTTACCGCCCTGGCGATCTGGCGTCAGGGTGATGTGATCACCCAGCGGTTGATCGATGTCAGATTGCGCTTCGGGGATGCCCTGCTGCTCAAGGGCCCGCGTTACCGCCTGCCCGCCTTGCAGGAAAGCAACGATTTTCTTGTACTGGAACCGGTGATGATGGAACTTCGCCGCCGCAATAAGGCTTGGATGGCCGTGGGCGTAATGGCGCTTGTACTCCTGCTGGTCACCTTCTTCAAACTGCATATCTCCACTGCGCTGGTGATCGGCTCGGTGTTGATGGTCCTGGCGGGCTGCCTGACGATGGACGAGGCTTACCAGAGCATCGAATGGCGCAGCGTGTTCCTGATTGCCGGGATGCTTCCGCTGGGTATTGCAATGGATAATACTGGAACGGCGCGATTCCTGGCAGACCAGATCATCAGATTATTGGGGAATCTTGGGCCGCTGGCTGTTATGGCCGGTATATACGTGCTGGCCGGGCTGATCACCGAGCCAATGTCGAACGCGGCGGCAACCGTGCTGATGGTACCGATTGCGATCGATGTAGCCCTCGAATTAGGAGCCAGCCCTCACGCATTTGTGCTGGCGACCGTGATTGGCGCCTCGACCAGCTTCCTGACACCGGTCGGGCACCAGGCAAACGTGTTGGTCTTCGGCCCCGGTGGCTACCGCTTTCTCGACTACACCCGCGTAGGCTGGCTGCTTAATATCGTTATCCTGGTTGTCACGCTTATTTTCCTGCCCATATTGTGGCCATTGTTTCCGTAAGTCTCGTGTTGCCAGCGCCGCCGCCAGAGAACGGTCACGCGGTTCCTCCAGCAGTCGTCACAGGCTCTATTCTCCCAAAGCTTCTACCCCGGAGACAATATCCAGCAGTTCGTTCGTAATCAAGCCCTGTCGTTGCCCATGATAGACGGCGTTCAATTCATCCAAGCGCTCTTCGATGTTTTTTTCGGCGGCTTGCATGGTCATCAGTCGACTGGCGTTTTCACTTGTCAGCGACTCGGCGTAGGCGCGATAAAGTTGCGCAAAAAGGTACTGGCTCACTAATCTGGACAACAGCTGCTCTCGCTCCATGCTATACATAGGCAGGCTTCTGGATGAACAGAGTTCCCGCGCGGACGTGTGGAAGATGCTCATATCCACTGGGATCAACTGCATCTTGACAGACTTGTATGCTGAGTTTGAGATTGGGCGGTTGTAATACAAAATAACCTTATCCACAGACGCCCGCTCCCGCTGGAGGTTGATTCCAAGCAGAAGCGATTGTACTGCTGGGTTGATGCCATCCACCGAACTTGGAACAGGGAATATCTGTTCGAAGGAACTACCCGCTTCTCCCACCCTTGCACCTGCTCGCAGTCCAACCACTATTTTCTTCGCCCCGGCCTTCACCAAATCCTCGAGAGCGAACGAGACGATATTCTCGTTGACTTGTCCGCACATGCCCTGGTCTGTGCCAAAGATAACCGCCAGCGTTCCGCTGTTCTCTACCTTCATGGAGTTCCCCGTCTGTAGAGATTGGTCTTGCAGGACGATGCGTAATCCGGTATCCACCGTGCGGGTATAACCGTCCACCGCCTCGACCGCTTGCTCGAATTGGCGGATGCTTGCCGCCGCCAGCGCTTTCATCGTGCGGGTGATGCCGTGCAAATCCTGCGCGCTCTGGATGCGCCGCCGCAATGACTCAATGGTTTCCATGATTCATTCATCCTTCGGCAGTACCGCTGTCTTTTAGCGAAACATCGAGCGCTTCTGCGATCACATGTTCCAGTGCGTCGCGGTCTGCGTCGTTCAGCGGCTCTCCCTGCTCGATCTGGCGACAGATCTCCGGCAGTTCCTTAACGACAACTTTGCGTATGGCTGTTTCTCCCGCAGCAATTTTGTCTAGAGACATCTCATCGAAATATCCCTGCGTGACCGCCAGGAAGACGGCAATTTGTTCGGCAATTGGCACCGGTTTGTATTGCATTTGTTTCAGCACTTCGCGCACACGCTCGCCGCGTTCGATGGTGCGGCGAGTGTCGTCATCCAAACGGGTGCCGAAACGGGCGAAGGTTTCCAATTCCTCGAATTGGGCATGGGACAATCCCAAATCCGCGGCTACTGCGCGGTACGCAGGCAGCTGCGTCTTACCGCCTACGCGCGAAACAGATTTGCCCAGGTCCACGGCAGGCAAGATGCCCTTCTGGAAAAGGTCGGGTGAGAGATAGACCTGCCCGTCTGTGATGGAAATCAGGTTGGTTGGGATGTAAGCGGAAACATTCTGGGCTTCGGTTTCCGCGATCGGCAGTGCGGTCAGCGAGCCGCCTCCAAGCGATTCGCGCAGGCGGGTCGAACGTTCCAGCAAACGCGAGTGGATGTAGAAAATATCGCCGGGATACGCCTCACGTCCGGGCGGACGGCGCAGGAGCAGGGACATTTCACGGTATGCCCACGCATGGCGGGTCAGGTCATCATAGATCACCAGCACGTCGCGTCCCTGTTCCATGAAATATTCGCCAATCGTGGTCGCGGCATAGGGCGCGACGAATTGCAAACCGGGCGTCTCTTCGGCATTTGCCACCACGACGACGGAATAATCCAACGCCTCATGTCGTTCCAGGTCAGCGACAAACTGCGCGACGGCAGAATTTCGCTGACCGATGGCGCAATAGACACAAATCACATTTTGCTCGCGTTGGTTGATGATGGTATCCAGCGCAATGGCGGTTTTGCCTGTCTGCCTGTCGCCCAGGATCAATTCGCGCTGTCCGCGCCCGATGGGGACGAGCGCATCCACCACCTTGATACCGGTCTGGAGCGGGACCACCACCGGGGCGCGCTGCATGATGGGCGTCGCTTCACGCTCGACGGGCAGTCTGGGCAGGTTGTGCAGGCTGCTGTGTGCATCCAGCGGGGAGCCGGTGGGCGTGATGACCCTGCCGAGCAGTTCCGCGCCGACCGGCACATCCAGCAAACGCCCGGTGCGGCGGACTTCGCTGCCAGCCTGAATGCCGGTATCCTTTCCAAGCAGGACAACGCCGACTTCATCTTCATCCAGGTTGAATGCCGTACCAAGCACACCGCCTTGAAAGCGGATCAACTCGTCCAGCTGAATGCCGGGCAGTCCGCTCACGCGTGCGATCCCCTGACCGATGTACACAACACGCCCGGTCTCCAGCGCGATTGCCTGCGCAGAGAATTTCTCCAGCCCCCGCTTAAAGATTTGGGCGGCGTCTTGCAGAATGGCCTGGGTGTTGGTCTCGCTCATGGTCGGGGACCAGCCTGGGCTGAGTCTGATGCGGATTTTGTGTCAAGTGATGCCTGCTGGAATTGGGAATCCAACTCGTCTTCCAGCGCTTCGAGATATCGGCGCAGGTTCCACGCGACCTGATGACCTTCCTGCCCGGCGAGTTCGATACCGGCAGTCAGGTCGGGATCATTTTCGAAGCGCAAAGACAAGTCTTTGCCAAGATGCGCCTGGACTTCTTTTTGAACCTGCTCCTGCAACTTCGCTGGCATTTTGAACGCGCTTCGCAGGGTGATGCCATCGGTGGAATTCTTTAATTTCGATAGATCGATCTCTCCCTTGTTGAGTTGGGAAAGGAAAACCTCCACCATGCGCTCTTCCAGGGACGTGTCCGCCAGGTCGCGGACGGCTTGCCTGGCGACGGTGTAGGTCTGCTGAACGGCAAAGCGGCGCAACTCGGCCTTGAACGAGCTCATCTCCTGCTGAACGGACTTATGCCATTCTTGCAAGGTAACGTCCACTTCCTGGCGCGCCCCGTGCAGCGCTTCCTTACGCCAGGCTTGCACTTCCTCTTCGGCCTGCTGTTGTTTCTGCTCGAAATGCTCGTGCAACTCCTGGTTCTTCGCCTGATAGTGCTGGCGTTCCTGCTCCGCCTCCAGTTGCTTCTGCTCGGCGCCTTCGATGCGCTCCTTCACCAGCCGTTCACGTTCCTGCATGGTGTTGACGATCGGACCGTACAGGAACTTCTGCAACAGGAATACCAGGATCAGGAAGTTGACGATCTGCGCGAAGACGGTAAACCAATCGAATAACACCGCTTAACCTCCTGCGCCGATAACGTAGTTCCAGAAGGGATTTAGGAAGATGAGGATCATCGCCACCACGAAACAATAAATGGCGGTTGATTCGATCATCGCCAGGCCGACGAACAGGGTGCGGGAAATCGTGTTGGCTTCATCCGGCTGCTGGGCAATGGAAGCCAGCGCCTGCGCGACGGCACGTCCCTGTCCGAGGGCTGGGCCGAGGGAGCCGATTGAAATCGTAAATCCGGCTGTGATGATCGCTGCCAGGCCGATAACGGTCACAGTATCCATGATTATTTCTCTCCTTTGTTTTCATCGCGTCCGGAATGGGCGCGGGTTGCCGAGGCGATATAGACCATCGCCAGGACGGCAAAAATATAAGCCTGGATCACGCCCGTCAGCAATCCAAGCGCCTGTAATACAATGGGAAAGAACAGGGGCACAATGGCGAGCAGGATCGCGGCGATCAAGCCGCCGCTCATCATGTTGCCAAACAAACGGACAGCCAGCGCCAGTGTGCGAGAGAGTTCGCCGATGATGTTGAAGGGCAGCATGATCGGGGTCGGTTGGATATACTGTCTGAGATAGCCGCGCAACCCCTGCGTGCGGATGCCGAAGACAGGCACGGCCAGGAAAACGCACAGTGCCAGCGCCACGGTGGTGGAAAGTGAACCAGTCGGGGGCTGGAAGCCCGGCACAATCGCCAGTACATTGGACACGATAATGAACAGAAAAAGACTGCCGACGAAAGGCAGGTAGGGACGCGGGTCCTGCTGGCTAACCTCCTCGATCTGGTTCATCACGCCTTCCACGATGACCTCGAGCATGTTCTGCCCTCTGGACATTGTCAACGCTCCTGAGATTTTCCGCGTGACCAGCCAGGAGCCGATCACCAGGATCGCCATGACCAGCCAGGTGAACAGGATGGTGGCGTTGAGTTTCAACGAACCCGATTGCCAGAGCACCCAGGTGTCAGGACTGATTTCCATGAGACTCGACACTCCTTTCCGAGACGGGTTGGATCTTCCTGATGAAGTAGTAGCGGGTCAGGAAGAACGTGATCAGGCTGGCGGTAAGATATTCAAGGCGTCCATTTGAAACCAGATAAAAACCGGCCAATACCAATCCCAGACGGACGATGAAACTGCCTGTCAACAGCAAAACCGGGCGGCCCACCTGCCCCATTTTTTGAATGGTCAGCCACAAACCGCCAAAGTAGATGAACCCAAACAGCACGCCAGCCAGGGCCGCGATCACGAACATCATCTATCCTTCGTCTCCATTTTCGTCGTCTTGCTCTTCTTCACGCTCGATCAATCCGCTTTCAAAGAATAACCAGCGCCAGGCATTGTAACAACCCAATGCCAGCCCGCCCAGGAACAACATCAATGTCCACGAAAAACGGCTGGGCAGGGTACGGTCGAACCATATTCCAACAAAGAGACCGATCAAGGCAGGCGTCACTACCGACCACCCAATTACGCCAAACGTTCCCAGTCCAAACCAGATGCTGCGTTCTTTCCGGCGACGGGCGCGCAGTTTACGGATTTCTTTTTCACCCACGCGATTTTCCCAACGGGTGTCGGTCTCTTTTCGCTCAGGATCAGGGGTCTTCAATTTTTTCCAAGCTCCATAAAGCGCCTGACAAGGTCTGCTTCCAGTTTGTACAATGCATCGCGCGATTTTTTCTCGTGTTCATCGACTCGCTTGAAGCGTTCTTCGATCATGCGTTTCAGCTCACCCAGTTCATGTCCCAGAACAGCATTGCGCGTCGAAACACGCACATCCGGGCCGCATTTTACCAGGATGCCTTCATCCACCGCGAGGAACTCTTCCTGCTTGTTTGTCGTGATGAAGGTCAAGATACCGGGGACAAGAGCAGTGACGAAGTCCACGTGACGCGGCAGCAATCCAAAAGAGCCGTTTTCGGCTTCGGCAGTCAATTTCAAAATTTCGGTATCTAACAGTACCTGTTCCGGCAACAGCACGCGCAGTCTCATGCTTTTTTATCTGCCTCCTCGATAGCGCCGATCATATACAACCTGCGTTCAGGGAAATCGGCAAACTCATCGTTCAGGATGCGTTTGCAACCATCCAGCGCGTCCTGCAAGTGGACTGTCTTACCGGGGATGCTGGTGAATTGCTCGGTGGTGTGGAACGGCTGGGTGAGGAAGCGCTCGAGCCGGCGGGCGCGCGAGACGATCTGGCGGTCTTCCGGTGTGAGTTCCTCCAATCCCAGCATGGCGATCAAATCTTTGAGATCCTCGTAATGGGCGAGCGTCTGTCGGATTTGCCGGGCGATCTCGTAATGCCGCTTCCCGACGATGTGAGGGGCAAGCATCTTCGAACCGGATTGGAGCGGCTCAATGGCTGGATATAATCCTTCGCTGGCGCGCTTGCGTGAAAGCACGATGGATGCAGACAAATAGGCAAAGACATGCACTGCCGCCGGGTCGGTAAAATCATCCGCAGGGACGTACACCGCCTGAACGGAGGTAATCGCTCCAGACCGGGTATTGGCGATGCGTTCCTGTAGTTCAGCCAGTTCGGTTGCCAGGGTGGGTTGGTAGCCGACCCGAGATGGGATGTTTCCCAATAGGCCGGAAACCTCCATCCCAGCCTGGATGAAGCGAAAAATATTGTCGATCAGGAGCAGAACGTCCTGGCGGGCCTCGTCGCGGAAATATTCCGCCATGGTTAGCGCGGCGTGCCCCACCCGGAAGCGCGCGCCGGGCGGTTCGTTCATTTGTCCGAAGATCATTACCGTGCGGTCGAGCACGCCGGCATCCTGCATCTCGCGGTAGAGTTCCTCGCCTTCGCGCGAACGTT
>JAABUE010000027.1 GCA_011389535.1 Anaerolineales bacterium | reverse complement strand
CGCTCGCTCAACTTCGCTTCTGTCTCAGCCAACACCTTTTTTGCAGACTCAATTTTTTCTTTTAATTCACTGATCACTGGCGACTGTTCATTGATCACTGACTGCTGATTGCTGAGCGCTTCTTTCTCCTGTTCCAATTTCGCCTTCTCAACAGCAATCTCTTCCAGCAGCGGCTGGCGGCGTTTCTCATGTTCCCGGAACTGATCCGCGACAGCGTCCATCCGTTCGGACTCCGCCCGGGCCTGCTTCCATTGCTCGTAGGTGGACTCCACGTCAGCGGCGCGGTCGAGCAGGTCAGCGTAGGTGGCGCGTTCGGCTTCTCGCCCGTCAAGACGAACCTGAAGTCCGGAAAGATGTGCCTGCGAACGCTCAAGAGCCACAGACAGCGTATCGACCAGTCTGCGCTGGTTTTCCAGTGAAGCAGTCACTTTCTTTACATTCTCGAGCGCGGTCTCCTGGGTTTTGCGCGCGGTCGACAGCCCCTTGAGCTCCGATTCCAGTTCGTTCAAGCGCGCCCTGCGCCCCGCTTCCTCGGCCAGTTCGGTGTCGATTTCAGTAATGCGCCCATCGGTGATGCGGACTTCATCTTCCAGCGCCCGGCGGCGCTCGGCAGTGCGGATGCGGTAAATCTCCCAGGCTTCGAGTCCCAGAATGCTGCCAAGGACTTCCTTACGCTTGCTGGCTGTATGCTGGGTGAACTGGTCGGCTTTCCCTTGCAGGAAAAAGGCCGCGTTGACAAAGGTGTCGTAGTCCAGGCGCAGGATCTGCTCGATGCGCGCCTGGGTTTCGCGCAGAGTCCGTTCCGTAAGCGGGCGCCAGACTTCGTTATCCAAAACCTGGAATTCCAATACCGTTCCCTTGCCGCGCTGCAGGCTGCGTTGCACCCGATACATGTTTTCTTCATAAGAAAAGGTAAACGCAACTTCCGCCGCAGTGGATTGCAGGTTGACGACCGAATCGTCCCGTTTACGCGCCTGCCCGAAAAGCGACCAGGTGACCGCGTCCAGCAGGGACGATTTGCCCGCCCCGTTCGAGCCGGAGATGCAGGCCAGATCGAAGCTGGTGAAATCCACTTCGACAGGGTCACGATAGGAAAGGAAACCGGAAAGGTGGAGTTTTATAGGTATCATCGCACCTGAATTATACACGTCAGCACAACAGATACACGCAATAAATAACAAGAGGATGATCCCCATCACTTTTTCTTGCCAGCTATCCTCTGTTTACTTGTTACATCTTTCGAGTGATGTTATCATCCATTATCATGCTCGAAGCCGAATCCGCTCGCGCGCGCAGAAGACTGATCCTTATCATGATAACGCTCGCTACTCTGCCGTGTTATTGCCTGGGCTGGGTCGCGGTACAACTGGCTCCCGACCCGAATGCCCCGACCCACACTCCGACCATTACGCTCACCACCACGCCGACCCTGGGTATCTTCACAGCCACCAGCAGCCAAACCCCAACGTTCACCCCCACCGAGACGCTGACCCCAACCATCACCGATACCCCGTTCCAGACAGAGACGCTTACCCTATCTCCCACAGTAACGCTGAGCTTTACACCGTCCTTTACGCCCTCGGCAACGCCAACTGACACTCCAACGCCAACTCCTTCTTTCACTCCAACGGACACGATTACACCTACTCCCTCAATCACCCCCACGTTCACCGGTTCTCCCCAGCAGCAACAATAGGTGGATTCTCCCTCTTCCATGCCGAATATCCTTCCATTTTTAAAATCTTTGCTATCCGTTCCCGGGCTGTCCGGCTACGAAACCCCTGTCGCGCGCCTGATCGAGGCGGAGTGGCGCCCTCTCGTGGATGAACTGAGTTTGAGCAGGCTCGGCTCGGTCCACGGGTTTAAATTGGGATCGGGAACGGACCCGCGCCCGTCCGTCATGCTGGCCGCTCACATGGACGCCATCGGCCTGATGGTCTCCCGGGTTCAGGATGGTTTCCTGCGCATCGTAGCCGTCGGTGGGGTGGACCCCCGAATCCTGCCAGGACAGGCGGTAGTCGTGTACGCCACGGGTGGAGATGATCAGATCGCCCTGCCAGGCGTGGTCCTCATGCCGCACACACGGCTGCTTCCCCAGGGCGAAGGCGACGGCGTAGTGGACATGGAGCATCTTTTCGTGGACGTAGGCCTGCTCCCGTCTAAGGTAGCGAATCTCGTCCGCATCGGGGATCTGGTTTCTTTCGGAACGGAAGCAGTCGAAATGTCCGGAGAGACCGTGAGCGGGCACTCGATCGACAACCGCGCTTCCGTTGCCGCCCTGACATTTTGCTTGCAGGAACTGGGCTCCAGGTCGCATACGTGGGACCTGTGGGCTGCAGCCACAGTCCAGGAAGAGATCAATTTAATTGGCGCGGCCACGTCCGCCTTCCAACTGCGTCCAGACCTGGCAATTGCAATCGACACCACCTTCGGGAAGGCACCCGGTGTAAACGACTGGCAGACCTTCCCGCTAGGCAATGGACCGACCCTTGGGCATGGCCCGAATATCCATCCTTACCTTTTCAAACGGTTCAAGGAACTGGCTGAGCGGCTGGAAATCCCTTATGCGACCGAGATCATGCCAAAGTCATCCGGCACAGACGGCATGGCGATGCAGGTTACTGCCGAGGGCATTCCCAATTTCGTGATGAGCATCCCCATCCGTTACATGCACACGCCGGTCGAGATGGCAGCGCTGAAGGATATCCAGCGCGCCGGGCGGCTGCTGGCAGAGTTCGTTGCCAGCCTTGAAGCTGATTTTTTGAACGCCATCTCTTGGGAAGATTAAGCATGCCTGGTACTCTGCCCACTATTGGCAACACACAGTTTAAACTACTGGAAAAACTTTGTAACGCCTGCGCCGTCTCAGGGGATGAGGGCGAGGTGCGTAAGATGGTCCTGGAAGAAGTGAAGCCCTATGCCGACGAGGTCAAAGTCGATGCGTTGGGCAACGTTCTGGTGACCAAACTTGGCAGCGGCAAGAACCGCCCGCGGGTCATGCTGGATGCCCATATGGACGAGGTCGGCTTCATCCTGGTCTCTGACGACGGAGATGGCCTGTACGGTTTCCAGACTGTCGGAGGGATCGACCCGCGCCACTTGCCAGGCAAGCCCGTCCTGGTCGGCAAGGAACATCTTCCGGGCGTGATCGGGATGAAACCCATCCATCTAGCAAACGAGGATGAACTCAAACGCAAGCCTTCGATTGACTCACTGCGAATCGATTTGGGCCCAAAAGGCAAAGCCAAACCCGGTGATTGGGCAAGCTTCGCTACAAAGTTCAAACACGTTGGGCCTTCGATCATGGCCAAAGCCATCGATGACCGCATCGGCGTAGCAACCCTGATCGAATTGGTCAAGAATGCGCCGGCGAATATTGACTTGCTGGCAGCCTTCACCGTGCAGGAGGAAATCGGCCTGCGAGGCGCAAAGGTTGCAGCGTACGCCTTCGAGCCGGATATCGCCATCGCCATCGACTCGACTCCCGCACATGATATGCCCAGTCACGACGGCAGCGAGAGTCCGTTTTACAACACCAAACTTGGTCTTGGCCCGGCGATTTATGTCTACAACTTCGCGACCATCGACGATCCGCGCCTGGTGCGCTTCCTGAAAGAGACCGCGGAAGCAGAAAATATCCCGTATCAAATCCGCCAACCGGGCGGCGGCGGGACGGATGCCGGCGCGATCCAGCGTACGCGTGCCGGGGTACCGGTTGTTTCAGTCTCGGTACCTCATCGTTACACTCATTCGCCGATCAGCATTTCACGCGTGGACGATTGGAAGAACACGCTCAAACTTTTACACCTTGCTCTGGAGAGAATAACGCCTAATTTGTTTACAGGAAACTGAAATATATGAACGGATTAATCGCTTTAGTCGGTTCAGGGGAATATTTACCTATAATGAACGAGATCGACCGCCACCTGCTGGCCTCGGTGGAAACGAACGGCCGTGCGCCGCATGTGGTCTGCCTGGCAACTGCCGCCGGGCAGGAAGGCGATGCCAGCGTGAACCGCTGGCTCAATATGGGGGTAGAACATTTCCAGGCCCTGGGCGCAGAAGTAAACGCTGCCCGCATCATCGACCGCGAGTCGGCGGATGACCCGCAGTGGGAAGCAGATCTCGAGGACGCCGATCTGATCTACTTCTCCGGCGGGAACCCGATGTACCTGTACGAGACCATGCAGGGCAGCCGCGCCTGGATAGCCGCACAAAAAGCCTGGTCCCGTGGCGCGGTATACGCCGGGTGTTCTGCCGGCGCCATGATCCTGGCCCAAAAAGTGCCCAACTTCCGGGCGGCAGGCTTGACAGCACAGGATGCCTTTCGACTTATTCCTGCCACGTTTGTCATACCGCACTTCGACCGCATGCGTGGACTCTGGTCGGCGTACCTGTTCGGCGTCCGCCGCCAGTTGAAAAACGACCAGTTCATCCTGGGAGTGGATGAGGACACTGCCCTGGTCGGAAAGCTAAATGGAAACTGGCAGGTGATGGGACAGGGCCAGGCCCATATCATCACGCAGGATGGACAGCAGGATTTTGATGCCGGGCAAGAAGTCACTTTACAGTAAACCTTTGCAAGGTTGCTAGGTCAAATTTATGGTACAACCTCTTCTGAAGATTCTATGAAACAACTCATTCAAAACCTGACCGAAACTTTCAGCCCCTCCGGCTATGAAGACGCCATCCGGGATCTGATTCTGGCAGAAATCAAGCCTCTGGCCGATGAAACCCGGGTAGACACGCTGGGCAATATCATCGCACGCAAAGGCGAAAAAACCTCCAACGGCCAGCGCGTCATGGTCGCCGCCCACATGGACGAGATCGGGTTGATCGCCACCCATATCGACGAAGCTGGCTTCGTGCGCTTCACCACCATCGGCATACCCTTTCCACGCTACCTGCTGGGCGGGCGCGTCCGCTTCGCGAGCGGTGTGCAGGGAGTCATTGGTTCTGAAAAACCCGATAAAAAAAATGAAATCCCACCCGTTGACGGGCTATTTATCGATGTTGGCGCGCTCAATAAAAAGGACTGCCCGGTAAATGTTGGAGATGTGGCCGCCTTCGACCGTCCGTTCGTTGAGATGGGGACACGGCTGGTCGCCAAGTCCCTGGATAACCGCGCCGGGGTGGCTGTCGCCATCGAAACCATGCGCAGGCTGGGGGGCGGCCCGAACGAGGTGTATTTCGTCTTCACCGTGCAGGAGGAAGTCGGCGTGCGCGGCGCAACCGTCTCAGCCTACGGCCTCGATCCGCAAGTTGGCCTTGCTATCGATGTTACGCCTGCCGGCGATACGCCAAACTCTATCCGGCGTGATATTGCTTTAGGAAAAGGACCGGCGATCAAAATCAAGGACAGCCAGATGTTGGCTGACCCGAAAGTGGTTGCCTGGATGGAACGGGCTGCGGAAAAAGCCCAAATATCCATTCAGCGCGAAGTGCTCACCAGCGGCAGCACCGACGCGCGCGCCATCCAGCTCACCCGCTCCGGCGTGCCGACAGGCGGGCTGGTTCTCCCCTGCCGTTACGTACATTCACCATCCGAGATGATGGATTATGGCGACGTTGAGAATGCGGTCGAACTGCTGACCGCCATGCTCAATGGCCCAATTGATTTAGGATAATGCGTAGATTTCTGACGATTGCGATTTTTCTGTCTCTATTGACCGGCTGCGCCAATCTCGCCTCGCTTCTTCCCACGCCCGAGCCTGCCACCGTATCACCAAATACCCCCACCTCCACCAGAACGACCGCAACCCCCATTACCCCAACCATCACGCCCGGTGGACCGCGCACCCTGCGCATCTGGGTGCCACCGCAATTCGATCCCTTTACCGGAACGGCGGCTGGCGAATTGTTTCAGGAAAGGCTGGACGAGTTCGTGACGCGCCGGCCTGACCTGCGCATTGACGTCCGCGTCAAAGCCGAGAGCGGGGCCAGCGGCGTACTCAACGCGTTGTCAACCGCCAGGTCGGCCGCACCCTCAACCATGCCAGACCTGGTAGCGCTCTCCCGGGCTGATCTGGAATCGGCCACAGCGAAAGGACTGTTGCACCCTCTGGATGGGCTGACCACCCTGCCCGAAGACTCGGACTGGTACCCGTACGCGCGCCAGATGGCCCACATCCAGAACTCTACCTTTGGACTGCCCTTCGCAGGCGAAGCGCTGGCTCTGGTGGGATTCGGTTATCCATTGCCAGATGCCTGGAGTGAAGTGCCGGATGAAACCATATTCATTTTCCCTGCTGCCGAACCGCGAGCGCTATTCACCCTGTCGCTCTACCTTTCGGCAGGCGGAACACTGCAGGATAGTCAGGGACGTCTGGCCCTGAATGAGGCTGTTTTGGCCGAAGTCCTTTCATTTTACGTTCCCGATCCTGAAGAAGGCTTTGTCTCTCCCCTGGTCATAAATTATGAAAATAGCGAGCAGGCCTGGAATGCTTTCCGCGAACAGCGCGCCAACTTAGTTGTAAGCTGGACATCGCGCTTTATGAACGAGACAACTCTCCCGCTGGCGCTTGCGCCTCTTCCCGGGCTTGAATCCGGTACCTACACCCTGGCGACCGGCTGGAGCTGGACATTGGCCGGGACCGATCCTGAAAACCAGGAGCTGGCCGTTGAACTGGCCGAATTCCTGTCAGACAGCCAGTTTTTAGCGGAATGGACTCAAGCGGCGGGTTACCTTCCAACACGGCCAACAGCCTTGTCGTCCTGGGAGGATGCACGGATGCAGCTGATCTTGACACAGATAGCCGAATCTGCCAGCCTGATCCCAGGCGAAGATCTGCTCGTTACGGTTGGGCCGTTGTTTACAGAAGCGGCGCTTTCGGTCTTGACCGAAGAACAGCTTCCAACCGAAGCTGCCCGATCAGTGATAGAACAACTCGAGTGAGCGCTTTTACCTAGTGTATGTGCTAGAATTAAACCAAAGCCTACATCTTACATTGAGATTATAAGAAAGGAGTTCTGCATGCAAATCAGTAATGCTATGGCTGAGCGGATGAACGCGCAAGTTAGCAATGAATTGGGCGCATCGAACCAATACCTTCAAATCGCTTCTTACTTCGATGGTGAGGGACTTTTCAAGCTGGCCAAGTTCTTCTACGACCAGGCCGAGGAAGAGCGTGAACATGCTATGAAGTTCGTCCATTATTTGATGGATGTGGGTGCAGCTTTGGGTATCGCTGCTATCCCCGCCACGAAAACTGAGATCGGTACGGCAGAAAATGCCTTTGTGATGTCGTTGGGCTGGGAACAGGAAGTCACCGCGCAGATCAATGCCATGATGGACCTGGCAATCCAGGAGAAGGATTATGCTTCGCAAGCCTTCCTGCAATGGTTCGTGACCGAGCAGGTGGAAGAAGTATCCACCATGGAGAACATGCTCCAGATCGTCCGCAGATCAGGCGAGAAGAACATCTTGATGGTAGAAGCCTACCTGACACACAGCGAATAACAACAGGCTGATTTTCACAGAAGTCGCATGCAAATAACCGCATGCGACTTTTTGATTTGCGGAACAATTTTTTAGTGGTGTACGTCTACTAGGAAACATAAAAAGGAGCTTTAGAGAATGAAAACAAAAATAACATCTTTACTATTTGTATTGGTTTTCCTGCTTTCTGCCTGTGGCGGTGCCGCTGGCGCAAGCGGCGGATCGGAATTGCAACAGAACCGCGAAAAGTGGGAAGGGCAAAACTTCGACCATTATCGTTACAACCTCGTTGTCACTTGTTTCTGCATATTTGCCGGCGCGGAAGTAACCTACGAAGTGCAGGACGGACAGGTTGTAAACCAAACGGTGCAGCCCCACCCCGACAGGCAAATCGACCCGGATGAGATCAGCGAGTACTACCAGGAGTACGATACGATCGAAAAAGTATTCGACTTCTTAGAGCGAGCGACCAACGAGGCCGATGAAGTAACTGTCGCGTACGATCCGACCTATGGGTACCCCACCGAAGTTGCGGTTGATTGGGACACAGAGGTGGCCGATGAGGAAGTCTATTTGAGCCTCAGCAACTTAGAACCAGTGCAATAACTCAAACCGATTACCAAGAGAACAGGCTCCCGAGTTGGGAGCCTGTTTCATTTCGGTCCATTGTCGCAATCTCGTAAGCTTAAACCAGTTGGATTAAAGCCAGGCCCAGATCATCCATATACCGATCATGACCACGCCAATGGCGATCCGGACAGCAATGGTGATACCCCAGCCGGTCATCCAGGCGCGGGTGGAAGCGAAGGCTGCCCTTGTGTCGCGCAGGCGCAAATATTCGGCGCCAAACAAACCTGCCGGCGCAGCGACGATCCCAATCAACGGTGTAAAAAAGAGACTGGCGATAATCCCGGCCAGGTAACCGAAGATAATCGATCCCCAAGGCACTTGCTTCTCGCGCACCCGCCTGGCAATGATGATATTGTCTACAATATTCCCTCCAATCATCAAGAGCGTGATGATGGCGAAGAGCACCCACTCGAACCAGTGCATGCTTTCATTTGATGCCCGTACGAGGGCGTAGACCAGCGTCGCCAGCCACATGACCGTCAGGCCGGGGAAGATGGGGACCAACAAGCCTGCCAGGCCAACCAGCATAAAGAACAAGGTCAGCGTTTCGATCAGCACCTGAAAGAGTAATTCAATATCAGTCATACTATTTCTTATAGAAAAAGCCTTACGAGGATCGATCCTTCGGCTATGCTCAGGACATGTCCACAGTAAGGCTTATTCGTTACGGACGGATGATGTCCACGCCGCCCATCCAGGGGCGCAGCACTTCCGGCACCACGATGGAACCGTCTGTCTGCTGGTAATTTTCCATCACGGCGATCAGCGTGCGCGGCAGGCCCAGTCCTGAACCGTTCAGCGTGTGCGGGAAACGGACCTTACCGCCTTCGGCAGGACGGTAACGGATATTGGCCCGGCGGGCCTGAAAATCGGTCACGTTCGAAACCGATGAGACCTCCAGCCACTCGTCACAGCCTGGGGCCCAGGCTTCGATATCGTAGGTGATGGTCGAGCCAAAGCCCAGGTCACCCGTACATAGCTGCTTGACCCGGTACGGGATGCCCAGCTCAGCGCAGGTCTGTTCGGCGTGCTCGCGCATTTTCTCGACCCAGTCGTTCGACTCTTCGGGCATGCAATAGATGTACATCTCGACTTTGTCGAACTGGTGGCCGCGCTTGATGCCGCGCACATCCCGCCCGGCGCTCATCTTCTCACGGCGGAAGCAGGGTGTGTATCCCGTGTATAAGCGTGGTAGCTCGGCTTCTTCCAGGATTTCATCCATGTGATAGCCGGTCAACGGGACTTCGGCGGTCGGCACGAAATACAGGTCTTCCTCGTGATCTTTGTACAGGTTGTCAGCGAATTTGGGCAATTGCCCCGCGCCGTAGACCGTCTCGGTCTTGACCATAAACGGCAGGTACTTCTCGGTATAGCCCTGGCGAATGTGCAGATCGAGCATAAAGGCGATCAGTGCGCGCTGTAACCGCGCTCCGGCGCCGCTCAATACGTAGAAGCGTGACCCCGTGATCTTCGTCCCGCGCTCGAAGTCGATGATCCCGAGAGCAGGCCCCAGGTCCCAGTGCGGAAGCGGATTGAAGTCGAGTTTCTTCGGCTCACCCATGGTTTTGATGACCACGTTTTCATTTTCATCCAGCCCATAGGGTGTGCGTTCATCCGGGATATTGGGCAGATTGGACATGAGCGTCTGTAGCTCAGCGTCCACTTCGGCCAGTTCCGCATCCATGGCGCTGATCTTTTCCCCGACGGCGCGCATCGCGTCGATCTTTAACTGCCGCTCCGATGCGTCCTTCATCTGGCCGATCTCTTTCGAGACCGCATTGCGGTCCGCCTTGAGCGTCTCCACTTCGGTTAGCAACGCCCGGCGCCTCTCATCCAGCTTGAGGATGGAATCGACCGACGCCGCGTCCATCTGGCGGTCCTTGAGCGACTTGCGGGCAACTTCTGGTCGTTCGCGGATAAGGTTGATATCTAACATGGAAGTACCTCCGTTAGCCGTCAGCATTCAGCTTTCAGCAGAAAATAGAATACGCCCCGTCCTGGCAGGACGATGGGGCGTATCGTGGTACCACCTGCGTTCATTATTACCCCCTCTCCTTTCAGGAGAGGGCCGGGGTGAGGTCGATCACGGCAATAATCTCGGCAAGCGCTATAACGGGCGCTTTCCCGGCTCTCTTACGGTAGCATTTCTGCATACCCCTGCGAGAGCGACTGTCCTTGTGAAGCGATTTGGTAAATCGCTCTACCGGGCACCGGAGGGGAGTTCGCCGCCTGGCTGCCTGCCTCGCACCAGGTTAACAGGTCTCTGAACAGTTGCGCGGATACTTATCTCCGGGTGGGTCTTCTACTGCTTGCGCAGCACACTGTAATGGGTTGGATTATACACATCTGGGGAGGGATGTCAAGTTGGGCGAAACCCGTATAATAAACTTTTCTATAAACGTCCCGAAGGTTACCGCAAGACTCTAGACCTCCCGAACAAAACCTTCGGGACGGTGCTTCCATGTAATGCTGATAATGTCATTATGAGGAGCCAATATGCTGACCCAGATGCAAAATTACGATAAAGATTTGCCTTTTATCTTCCGCCTTATCGGCAAACGCAGCGAAGACGGGATCGAAAGCCAGCTCATGGTTACGTCCAGCCCGTTTGGGTACCGGCGTATGGCCGAATTGATCCGCTCTGAACGCGAGACGTCTTGTGCTGCCATCCTGTACGCACACTGGTACGAACCGGAGGCGCCGGACTCAAACCGAAGCCAGTTTGTTAAGGAAGCCAGAGAAATGGCAAAACATGGCGCGGTCTGTCTCCTCATCGAAACCATGTGGTCTGACCCGGATTTTTTCCTGAAACGCAGCCAGGAGGATGATCCCCAGAATTCAGTCCAACAGGTTGTAGATATCCGCCGCGCGATTGATTTCCTGCTGGCGCAACCGGATATTGACCCTGACCGCTTTGCGCTTGTAGGCCATGACTTCGGCGGCATGTACGGCGTGCTGGCAGGCAGCCTGGACAAGCGACCGACACACTATGTCATCATGGCGGCCACGCCTCGCTTCCCGGACTGGTACCTGTATGCCCCCAAATTAGAAGGGGAGGCCCGAGAAGGCTTTATCCGTCAAATGGCGCAGATCGACCCGATCAGCCACGTAGGGAACCTTTCCCCCGCTCCAATACTGTTCCAGTTCGCCACGGACGATTTTCACGTCCCGCGCGATCGGGCCGGAGAATTCTTTGCCGTCGCCGGGGAGCCGAAGGAGATGCGCTGGTACCAGGCTGGTCATGGTTTAAATGATGAAGCCACCCAGGAACGGATGGCGTGGCTTACAAATGCTCTATCACTAAGCAAACAATAAGGATTTTGTAGTAGCGACTTCAGTCGCTTGTAAACGGAAGTTTCTTAAGTTAAACGACTGAAGTCGTTACTACTCTCCCCATCCGGGTTGCCCTTGAAATATTCCACTGTTGCCTGTCCCGGCTGGCTGATGCCTTCGCGCTTGAGGACCTTCCAAATAGTAATTAGAATGATCTTGATGTCGAGCCAGAACGACCAGTGATCTACATACCAGACGTCCATTGCCAGACGGGTTGGCCAGTCGGTTGCGTTACGCCCGTTGATCTGCGCCCAGCCCGTCAGGCCCGGATAGACCTCGTGGCGGCGAGACTGTTCAGTCGAATAATAAGATAAGTACTCAAGGAACAGGGGACGGGGGCCAACCAGGCTCATTTCACCACGTAAGACATTGAGCAGTTGGGGTAGTTCGTCCAGGCTGAGGGCGCGCAGAAAACGGCCAAGGCCGGTGAGTCGCTCGGAATCCGGGAGCAGGTTTCCGGCTATGTCTGTGGCGTCTGTCATCGTCCTGAATTTATAAATATCGAATAACTGTCCCCTGTAACCCGGTCGCCTCTGTCGAAACAGGACGGGAGTCCCAAGAAAGATGCGCACAGACAATGCCGTCAAGAGCATGAAGGGCGATAGCAAGAAAAGTCCCAGTACCGTCCCAATCAGATCGAAGATGCGCTTGCTGGCGGGCAACCCGGTAGTGAAGAGCATTGGAAGATTTTATCAAACTTTGTGGTATATTTTGCGTGGGAGCATAATATGAACGAACGAATTTTAATTATCGAGGACGATCAGGCCATTTTGAAACTTTTGCAGCGCGGCCTAGCGTATGAAGGCTATACGGTGGATACCGCCACCGACGGGCGGACGGGATTGATCCTGGCGCGCGACCATACTCCGGACCTGGTCATCTTGGACTGGATGCTGCCGGGCATGGACGGGCTGGACGTTTGCCACCGGCTACGGACAGGCGGATCGATTCCGATTTTGATGTTGACCGCCAAGGACACAGTGCAGGACCGCGTCCAGGGATTGGATGCGGGGGCGGATGACTACATGGTCAAACCGTTCAACCTGGACGAGCTGCTGGCGCGCGTGCGCGCCCTGCTGCGCCGCACCCAACCGGAGCGAATCCCGGTGTTGAAATTCGCCGACCTGACGCTAGATACCGGCTCCAGGCAGGCTTCACGTGGCAATCGCGTTGTTTCGTTGACGGCCAAAGAGTATGAACTGCTTGAGCTATTTATGCGCCACCCCAAGCAAGTGATGACGCGCGAGGTTATTTTCGACCGCGTCTGGGGCTATGATTTCGGCGGCGAGAGCAATGTGTTGGAAGTCTATATCCGTTATCTGCGCCAAAAGCTGGAAGCCGATAACGAACTGCGATTGATCCATACGGTGCGCGGCGTGGGTTACGTCTTACGGGAAGAGTAATTTCCAAAAGACCGGGCATAAGAGCCCGGTCTTATTGAATTATGTACCTACGTTCCCGTCTTACCCTGTTGTATTCATCCATGGTCATGGGGGTATTGCTGGTCTTTGGGTCGGCTGTTTATCTTCTGGTCAGTGTCCTGCTCATAGATTATATTGATAACCAGTTGGAAGCTACAGTTAAAGACATCGCCAATGTGACCAGGGTCAACCCGGTCGGAGATATCAGCATGCTCCAGTTTCCCACCTTGGATACAACCGCAAACGTCTATGTGCAGATCTGGGGGCGAGACGGCAGGCTGATGACCTCCTCACCCGGCCTGACGCAGATCAAAGAATCACTGGATGCGGGAAACCTGCGCATCAACCAACCGGTATACCATGAAACAAGGTTCCGGGGAGTTCATTTACGTGTGCTCAGTGTGCCGCTGATCATCGACGGTCGCTCGGTTGGCACCCTGCAAGCTGCAGCCAGCCTGGACGTGGTAGATGCTGCCCGCCAGGTGCTGCTTTATATTATGGGGATTGCAACTATTATTGCGGTAATGCTGGCTGCTTTTGGATCCTGGCTGGCCGTTGGCCGCGCCCTGGCTCCGCTTGAATCGGTCACAGATACGGTGGAACAGATCAACCGCGCTGATGACCTGGCTAGGCGCATCCCTTACGACGGGCCAGAAGAGGATGAGATCGGAAGTTTGATCGAGGCCTTCAATCAAACGCTGGAGCGCCTGGAGACACTGTTCACATCCCAACAACGTTTTCTGGCAGATGTCAGCCATGAACTACGCACACCGCTTACGGTCATCAAGGGCAACGTTGATCTGATGCGCCGGATGAAGAGCCTCGACGAAGAGTCCTTATCCAGTATCGACCAGGAAGCGGGGCGCCTTACCCGCCTGGTGGGCGGTTTGTTGCTGCTGGTCCAGGCTGAGTCAGGCAGCGTATCGCTCAACATCAAACCGGTGGAACTGGACACCTTGCTGCTGGAAGTATTCCAGGAAATGAAAGTGCTGGCAGGCGAAAAACTCAAATTACACCTGACTGATATCGACCAGGTGCTTGTTAATGGCGACCGTGACAGGCTTAAACAAGTCTTGTTGAACTTGGTTGCAAATGCAATCCAGTACACGCCCCAGGGTGGGGACGTTTTCCTGAGCCTGGGAAAAGTAGCCGAACAGGCGCGTCTCATCATCCGAGACACCGGACCCGGGATCCCCGCTGAAGACCTGCCGCATATCTTCGAGCGCTTCTACCGCGCAGAGAAGTCACGCACGCGCAGTAAAACGACCGGTTTCGGGTTGGGCCTTTCCATTACACAATGGATTGTCGAAAAACACGGGGGACGGATCGAGGTCGACTCGAAAGACGTGCAGGGGACAACCTTCTGCATCTGGCTGCCACTGCTGAAAGAAGAGCCTTCAGCCGTCAGCATTAAGGTTGACTAGGCAGACCCAGGCGCTGCGCGGCCTGCCTGCATAGGCCAGCGCCATAACGCCCGTACCACTCGTTCAACGTTGCGCTGGTAGAAGCTCCCCCAAGCGCATCCTCATAGATCGGATACCCATACTTGACATATCTTGCCGTCTCAGCTGCCCAGGTCCCTTCGCCGCGGTTGATGACACCGATCCCGCCGTTATAACCGGCCAGCGCCAGGCGGGCGTTACCGCCGGCTCTATCGAGGGAGCGACGCAGATAATCAAGACCGCGCAGGGCGTTGGTATCCGGCTCGTAGGGCTGCTCGCCAGCGGTAAAGTGAAAAGGCATAACCTGGAACAATCCCATGGCGCCTGAGCGCGAAGTTGCCTGGGGATCGCCGCAGGATTCGATCTGCATCACAACGGCCGCCAGGTTTGGATCCACGTTGGCAGCGGCCGCCCAACGAACGATAGATTCGGCCCAGTAATGGATCTCAGGCCTGAAGATGGGGGATAGGCTGCTCGTTGAAGGCAGGGCGGCGGGTTCGTTCGCTCCTGCTACGACAAGTGACGAATTTTCAACCTGCCCAGACCTGCAGGGGCACCGGGTGTGGCAGCACTGGCCAGGCTGCCAGCTTGGACAGGTATGTTCAGCCCTTTGACAAAAAAGGCCATCAGCACGCCAACCACCAATACCGCTGCCGGCGGGATAAGAAAACCAGACAGACAGCCGGTTCCCTGTGTGGAGGCGGCTGTCTGCCATTCAGATGGGTAGGAGGATCGAGCGCGGGACATAATTAATTTTTTCCTTGTTCGGGTTTGGTAACCCGGCTCGGCTAAGGAGCAATAACAATAATGGGGTGTAAGTTAGATTTTTTGTTTTGCCGGCAGGGTTTTGACAAACTCCAATGCCAGCTCTATCCAGTATTTCAAGTCTTCATCCGTTTGATGGCCGTCGGGTGCAACCGTGATCCAGCCAGCCATTGGTTTGCCAGTCGGTGCGAATAAGTCGGCGCCTGGCTTGTCGAGTGCGGCCTGGTATCTTTCCAGGCCCACACGCACGATCAAGTCATCCTGAATGACACCAACGGTCATATTTCCGTTGACCATAAGGGACAGGCCGCCAAACATCTTCTTTTCCTGGGCAGCCGCCAGCGGGTAGATGACATCCCGAATCCTTTGTGCCAGAACTTCATTGAACGCCATAGTTTCAGTTAGCTTTCGAAACGGTCATTCTGGTTACGGCCGCTAAAAGACATATTCTGGTAAGTTGGCTCTGCCTGCGAGAAATTCCCCTGTGGTTTAGGCGCTGGGCGCGAATAGGTGTTATTGGCCGGACGCGGCAGGCTGGAGGCCGGTTTCAGCGAACTGGTTGCCTGGCTCGTCTGTGTTTGTGGCCGGGCTGTGCTGTACGGACGCTTCTTATCCTGAGTGAACAGGCGATCTCCCGCCAGGGAGAATGTACCGATAATCAGCACACGGATCAGCCAGACCATGATCGCAACGAAAACTGGCACGGCCTTGGTCAGGGTCGCATTGCTCACTACAGAATCTGCTCCAAGGCTGCTGTGGTTTAGAATGGCAATCGAAACACCCCACCAGGTGAGCATTGCATTCATGGCGGCAGCCAGCAGCCATGCGCCGAAGAGGTACCAGACTTCAGCCGGTTCGTTCTCGCCTCGTTCCGGAGTAAAAATACGGGCAATCCCTGCAAAGTCAATTCCACAAAAAGCAATAGAAAGAATGGTCGCCCAGCGGAACCCGGCGAACTTTAGATCACCAAGCACATCTTTAAGCGCGAATTCAGTGGTGCTAAAATTGAAAATCTCGAAAGCCAGTAAAGCACCGATGATCATGATGCCCCAGGCTGCGCCACGACTGATACGTTGACCTTTAAAAAGCGCGGACAGGCCATCTCCTGCATTACGACGGTATGTAGTCATCTCGACCTCCTTGTCGAATGAGTGGACATTGACACATTATAGAATATATGTTCTACAATGTCAAGCGCAAATCCGACAAATGTTAGCGAAAATCCGACAAACCACTCAATGAGAAAAACCCCCGCAGGGTTGCGGGAGTTTCAACTTGTTTGGGCGAATCACAGTCAGAAATAGAATTAATTGCTACCTATTTCCTGTTTGACAGCGTGATAAAGATTTTCCGCCTTCAGTTCGCTCAGGGTATAACATGGCGCTTTCAGATGGTCGGCCAATCTCTGTGCCAGGCCCTGGTCAAAGGCAGCATGCTCCATGTTGATCACGATACTGCGCGTGTCCTCGTTAGCGATGAGTTCGGCAAACTTGTATGATTCTTCCTGCGGCGGCAGGGTGCCAATCGCCACATTACCAGCGCCATCGGTCAGAACGATCAGCAGCGGCTCAACATCGGGGTGGATAACGCTTTCCTGGCGCAGCACATCGTGTGCCAGCAGCAAACCGGCCGAGAGCGGCGTTTTTCCGCCTACCGGAATATCGACAAGGGCTCTTCGGGCAAGCTGCACGCTGTTTGTCGGTGGCAGGACCATAGTAGCCCGATCCTTTTGGAATACGATCAGGCCCACGCGGTCGCGGCGCTGGTAAGCGTCGGTCAACAGCGAAAGGATCGCTCCCTTGGTCGCATTCATCCGTTCTGCCACTGCCATCGACCAGGACGCATCCACCAGGAAAAGCACAAGATTGGCAACCTTTTTTACACGCACCTTGCGCTGCAAGTCGCTTCGTTCGATTGCAAAGGCCAAACGTTTGCGTTTATCCGCGCGGCGCTTCTGATAAGGCGCAGCTGCGCGAAAGGTGGCATCGAAGGCAATGTCATCGGTTTTGTCGCCCGCAGGCCGCGAGCGGATATAACGCCCGTGCTTGCGCTCGGTACGGGTCAGGGATCGCCGCCCGGCATGGCGGCGGGCTAGTTTGTCCAGGGGGGTATTGAGTTTGCGCGGCTCGAAGGTCTCGCCAACTTTGACCTTTTGCCCGCCTTCCCACCAGTTGGCGCTGGCGTTGTCGAACACGTCTTGCTGTTGCGGCTCGGGCTGCCCCTGCGGGGAGCCTTCCTCGGCCTCATCCTCGAGTTTTAAGTTTTTTTTTGAGCCTCAGAGTCTTGAGGTTGGCGCTGACTCTCTTCTGATTCACTCGGGACCGCCTGGCCCGCAAGCTGTTCGATGCGCTCCTGCAACTGCTCGATGCTCATCTCAGCCTGCTGGAAAGGCGTCCGCTTGATACGATGCGGCAGGGCCAGCTCTGCGGCCAGCGCAATGTCATGATCATTGATCGCAGTACGGCCCTCAAAAGCAGCCTGGGCGCGCGCAGCTTTGAGAATGGTCAGGTCTGCCCGGTGACCATCCACGTTCAAGGAGGCTGTCAGCGCAGCAATGGAAAGCAGGTCACGGCTGGTATAGGTGACTTTATCGATAATGGTACGTGCAATTGCGATTTGTTGCGAGAGTTCTTTTTCTCTAGGCATCCATTCCTGGCGGAAGGCCTCAGGGTCTTTCTCAAAAGCCAGGTTGCGTTCCATGATAAGCACACGGTTACGTGGATCACGGATGCCGGTGATGTCCACCGACAGAGCGAAGCGATCCAGCAACTGTGGGCGCAGGTCGCCTTCTTCGGGGTTCATCGTCCCGACCAGGATGAAGCGGGCAGGATGCGCAAAGGAGATGCCTTCCCGTTCGACCACATTTACACCCATCGCAGCCGAGTCGAGCAGAATATCCACAACATGATCGTCCAAAAGGTTGACTTCGTCGATATAGAGCAAGCCGCGATTGGCAGAGGCCAGCACGCCAGCTTCAAAATGACGCTCGCCCTTCTGGATCGCCTGCTCAATGTCCAATGTACCGACCACGCGGTCTTCCGTAGCAGAAACAGGTAAGTTAATAAAGGGAGTTGCCCGCTCGGTAACAGGTAGTTTGTCCCCGTTCGAGGCGGCGCGTTCTTTACATTCCGTGCACCAGGTGTGCGGCTTATCAGGGTCGCATCCAAAACGACAATCCTGGACAACTTTTACATCCGGCAGCAACGCCGCCAGCGCGCGCGCCATGGTTGATTTGGCCGTGCCGCGCTCTCCACGGATCAAAACCCCGCCAATGCGGGTATCAACAGCGTTCAAGATCAGGGCACGCCGCATGCGTTCCTGACCGACAATAGCAGTAAACGGATAGATAGCTGGCATAGATACTCCGGCGGACATTATAACAGGAGTTACGTACTTGAATACGAAAAGCCCGCAAATAATTGCTTAAGTCCCCATAGAGTGTTCCTGGACAGAACGAAAAAATCCCCGGCACAATGTCCGGGGATCCCAGGTCTGCTTCCGTTATACACGGTTAAATAACGGAATGCGCCTGATGATATAACTGCTCCTTTAATTTCATAATGTCCCGGCCAATCTTGGAACCTGAATCGCCCTTGATCTCTTTGGAAATTTTATCAATGGCGTACATCACGGTCGTGTGGTCGCGGCCGCCAAGCACTTCTCCGATCTGCGGCAAGGATACGTTGGCTTCTTCGCGCAGTAAATACATGGCGATCTGGCGTGGCAGGGCCACATTCCGGGATCGGTCGCGGCCCAGCAATTTTTCCGCCGACAGGTTGAAGTAATGGGCAACCAGGTCCACCACTTTCTGCGGTTCGAGGTCACCACGCTGGGGCAGCAGATCAGATAAGGCGATGTCCACCAGGTTGGAGGTCAGAGAGGAACCGCTCAAATCCGCAAAGGCAAGGATGCGGTTAAGGGCACCTTCCAGTTCGCGAATATTGGACTGCACCCGTCGCGCAACAGTTTCTAAGATTTCGTCCGGGATGTAGCGACCGGTGCGCTCTGCTTTGTGACGCAGGATCGCCAGCCGGGTTTCCAGGTCGGGTGGCTGAATATCGGCGGTCAGGCCCCACTCGAAACGCGAGCGCAGACGTTCCTCCAAGGTAACCAGCGATTTAGGCGGTCGGTCGGACGAAATAATGATCTGTTTGTCCTGTCCGTGCAGGGTATTGAAAGTATGGAAGAATTCTTCCTGGGTAGATTCTTTCCCGGCGATGAACTGGATGTCATCTACCAATAAAACGTCGATGGAACGATATTTGTCGCGGAACGCCTGGGTAGTGTGCGTGCGGATGGCATTGATCATGTCATTGGTGAATTCTTCCGACGAAACGTATAGAACACTCAATCCACGCGTATGGCAGGCATTCCCGATGGCGTGCAATAAGTGCGTTTTCCCAAGCCCAACGCCTCCATATAAAAACACTGGGTTATAGGCCCGCGCCGGTTTTTCAGCCACAGCCAGGCAGGCAGCGTGCGCCAGCCGGTTGCCTGATCCGACAACATAGTTTTCAAACGTGTAGCGGGGATTTAAGGTTAAATTCCTTTGAACAGGCAGAGGAGCTTCTTCTTCGGCGTGTTCAATCGATTCAATCGATTGGGTTATTTCATCGTCGATACTTTGCGATACCACAAAATTAACTGAAACATTTGAATCCATTATACTGATCAAAAGCCGGCTGACTTTGCCAGCAAGTCGGCTTTCCAACCAGTCACGCGCATAAGCATTGCGCACACTGACCGTCAGCAAACCCTTCTCATATTTGATCGGCCTGGTGTCGCGCACCCAGGTGTCGAAAGATGCTCTCGGCATCTCCATTTGAAGCTGTCCGAGTACAGATTGCCATGCCTGTTCTACATTCATAACTGCTCCCTCGTTGATAATCGCTTTAGGAATGGTGAACTGACCCGCCGCAAAGTAGCGGTTCAGCCAGGTATTTATACTTACTTCTAAATCTTACAGGGATATGAGACAGGGGCAACAGCCCACTTTATAATCTCAGCGTGAACACATTCTAGCAGAAAAAATTGCACCCACCAACACGCGTTCCCTACGAAACCCTAAAAACTTCTCTTTCTTTAAGGTAAGGAAACCTTAAGAAATCATTTTCTAATGGGCGTCATTCAATTTCTTAATCAGAACATGTGTTTCAGCCAAAAAAGCTGTAAGGCAAAATGGATACCGCTATATATGGGGTTTATATTCCCTTTTACGCCGTTAGTGGCATATCTGCCTTAAAAAAGAATGTGGCTGATAGCTAGAAATCAGCCACGTGTGAAACACACAATCCTGGGACTCAATTTCAACATTTGAAGTATTAATATAAGATTAAGGCATTGAACTGCGCGGCACCCAAGCCAGCACCGTTGTCCCCTCATTTGGGGAGGAAGAAATATCTACTTCGCCGCCTACATTTCGGGCACGCGTCCGCATGTTAGCGAGACCATGTCCAAGGGATGAATTCATCTTTTCACTCTCAAAACCCCGGCCGTTATCCTGGACCTCCATTAAGACACGCTCACTGGTTACCCATACGCTGACTTCCACGCGTTTTGCAGCAGCATGCTTGGCCGCATTTGCCAGCGACTCCTGGCAAATATGGAACAATGCCAGCGAATGGCTCTGCGGCAAATCATCCAGAGGTTCTTTAGGGCCAGTGAGCGACGCTTCAGCCAGGGTATGTGCACGATATTCGCTAATCAGCCGGCGAAGACCATCCATCAACCCTTCGCCATTCAACTGGCGCGGACGGAGATCAAGGATATAGGAGCGCAAATCACGAATCGTTTGATTCAAATCCTCAATAGAATGCTTGATGCCTTCCTGAGCTTTCTGCGGATTTTCCTTGACCAGGTGTGAAACATTTTCCAACGATAACCCTACCCCAAAAATAGACTGGATGATGCCGTCGTGCAAGTCCATGCCGATACGTTCCCGCTCTTCCAACACTGCCAGGCGACGCGCGTTTTGATGCAGGCGAGCATTCTCAATTGCTAATGCCGCCCAGTTCGCAACTGCCGTCAGTAAGCGGATATCACGTTCATCGATAGGAGTCTTGTTGCGCGTTGCTACACTTAGCACACCCACCAGATTCTCACTGGTTTCCAATGGGATGCACGCAATCTGCTGGAAGCCGGCCTTGACCACTGCCTCGCGGACAAAGCGCATATCCTTCGTCAGGTCATGGCTGATGAGCGGTTCCCGGGTCTTGGCCACGATCCCTACAAAACCATCATTGATCTTGAACTGCGTCCGGGTCCAAAATGCCTCAGCTGCCTGCCCGCGATGCAGCACCAGGCGAAGGGTTTTACGGTCATCTTCCAACAAAAAAATTTCCCCGGCCTCCACCTTCATGTAATTCATCACCAGGGCCAGGGTTTTATTCAAAATTTCGTCTAACTCCAGCGTAGACGTCAATGTAGACGCAAAGTCGTTCATCAAGGTAAGGTCTTCGCTGCGGCGCGTCAGGGCGATGTCACGTTCTTTAAGATGCTTGTACAGCAATGCGTTCTGGATCGCTGCGGCGGCGTAGGCAGCCAGCATCTGGATGATCTTCTCATCATCCTCCGTGAATTCAGACGCATTGATCTTGTCGGTTAGATAAATTTGTCCCAACTGTCGATCGCCAGTACGGATGGGCACGCCCAAAAATGATGTCATTTGAGGATGGAAAGGCGGGAAGCCGGAACTGCGCGGGTGTTTTTCGATCACCGGCACCCGCATCGGCTCTCTTGTATCCATCAACTCGCCGATCAAGCCCTTGCCTACTGGCGGATGCGCAATGCGTTTTATTTCAGCGTCCGGCATACCCACGGTGATAAACTTATCCAGTTTCCCCTCATTATCCAGCGCCCCCACTGCCGCATAACGAGCTTCTGCCTGCTCGCATGCCACGGTCGCAATGCGCTCCAAGAGCGTTTCTAGAGAAACGTCCTTAACCAATTCCAGGCTCGCCTGATGTAGCGCAATCAGGCGCTCCCTGAGCTCCTCACGTGTTAATAGCATCGATGAAATACCTCAATTATGACTATTATATCCAAATTTCACAAGTCTGATAGGTTTTGGCAGGTATCCGCAATTAAATTGTAAACTATAGGACAAGAGCCCATCTTGTCCTATTTTATAGGAGACGACATGACATCCTCCCGTATATCCGGATTTTATAACCTGTCAATGGACGATCGCCGCGCCAAAATCGTAGACGCGTCGCATCTGTCTTCCGAAGACCTGCTCCCGTTTACAGACGGCGGCCTCACCCCCGAAGCAGCCGACCACATGATCGAAAACGTGATCGGGGCATACAGTCTGCCGGTCGGCATCGGAATCAACTTCCAGGTCAACGGAAGAGATGTGCTGGTTCCTTTTGCCATCGAGGAACCTTCGGTGGTAGCAGGCGCATCCTTTATGGCAAAGCTGGTCCGCGCGGGCGGCGGCTTCCAGTCCACGAGCAGCGAGCCGCACATGATCGGCCAGATGCAGGTGCTGGATCTGGACAGCATTCATGCCGCTCGGCTAAAGATTTACGAATACAAAGCTGCCCTTTTGGCCGAAGCCGATGAGATCGATCCTATTCTCAAAAAATTAGGTGGCGGAGCACGCGACTTAGAAGTGCGGATCATTGAAGACTCCCCTATCGGTGCATTTCTCGCCGTCCATTTGATCTACGACGTGCGGGACGCGATGGGCGCCAATGCGGTTAATACGGCCTGTGAACGGCTCGCGTCGCGGATCGAAGACATCACCGGCGGGCGTGTGCACTTGCGAATCCTCTCCAATCTTGCAGATAGACGTCTCGCCCGCGCCCGCTGTAGCATACCGGTAGAAGAACTGGCATTTACCGTAGGCGCGGGGCAAAGCGCTCAGAACGAGGATGCCCCTGCCCCGGGCGATCATGGAGGTCGCACCTACACAGGCCAGGAAGTACGCGACGGCGTCATTGAAGCCTGGGCCTTTGCTGCTTCCGATCCTTACCGCGCCGCCACTCACAACAAAGGCATCATGAACGGGGTCGACGCGGTCGTTATTGCCACGGGTAACGATTGGCGCGCAATCGAAGCCGGCGCACACGCTTACGCAGCCCGTTCCGGTAGATACACATCACTCTCCACCTGGGGCAAAGACAAGGACGGCAACCTGGTCGGCACGCTCGAAATGCCGATGGCCGTCGGCATCGTCGGCGGCGCGACCAGGGTCCATCCCGCCGCGCAGGCCGCGGTCAAGCTGATGGGCGTCAAAACAGCATCTGAACTGGCCGAGATCATCGTCTCCGTCGGGCTGGCCCAAAACCTGGCTGCCCTGCGCGCCCTCTCCACCGAAGGAATCCAGCGCGGACACATGTCCTTGCATGCCCGGCAGGTGGCCATTGCTGCTGGAGCGGAAGGTGATCTGATCGAAAAGGTTGCTGCAAGGTTGGTGGAGGAAAAGACGGTTAGAATAGACCGCGCGGAAGAGATCTTGAAAAACATAAAACAGTAAGGATAAGGCTTGCTCCTATCCAAGGCTTGCCCCTGACCAGGGCGACCGTGAAGGTTGCCCCGACGAAATGAGAATATATGACAAACCCTGAACCCAAAAACACCCCTCTCCTCAAACCCGCCCGGCCGGTCGGCTTTACCGGCTACGGCGCCTACGTGCCACGTTACCGCATCTCCGCCAGGGAGATCGCCCGTGTTTGGGCTGGCGGCAAGGCTGCATTACCCATTAAAGAAAAAGCCGTCCCCGGCATGGACGAGGACGTGATCACCATGTCGATCGAAGCAGCGCGCAATGCGCTGGCGCGGGCCGAGATCCACGCCCACCAGCTGCGCGCCGTGTGGGTCGGCTCGGAATCGCATCCGTATGCTGTCAAACCGACTTCTACGGTCGTGGCCGAGGCGATCAATGCTGTCCCCAACGTCCAGGCCGGTGACTGGGAATTTGCCTGCAAGGCGGGCACCGAAGCCATCGTCGCCGCGATGGGATTCGTCGGCTCCGGCATGGCGGACTATGCCATGGCCATCGGCATGGACACCGCCCAGGGTCGCCCCGGCGACGCGCTGGAATATACGGCTGCGGCCGGCGGCGCGGCCTTTATTATCGGTCCTGCCGAAAGCTCGCTGGCAACCATCAACGCCTCATATTCTTATGTCACCGACACGCCAGACTTCTGGAGGCGCGAGTACCAGAAATATCCCGAACATGGCGTGCGTTTCACAGGCGAACCGGCCTACTTCAACCACGTCACTTCGGCGGCCAGCACTCTGATGGAAGCGCTCGGCGTGACTGCCAAAGACTACCAGTGGGCCATCTTCCACCAGCCCAACACAAAGTTCCCGCAGCGCGCCGCGCAAATGCTGGGCT
>JAABUE010000026.1 GCA_011389535.1 Anaerolineales bacterium | reverse complement strand
TATGGTCTCCAATTCAATCAATGAGGACCCTCGCTCAGCGCGGCCGTTACACCCAGCCCGATGTACACGCTACCAACAACATATTGCTCCGCTCGCAAAAAAGAGCGGTTCTTTTTTAGCCAGCTGCCTGCTGTGCTCGCCAAAAGCGCATAGGCTCCATCCGTCACGATGGCCATTATCACAAACATAGCGCCTAACGTCAGGAACTGCATGGTCACCGAACCCGCGGACGGGTCAACAAACTGGGGCAGAAAGGCAAGAAAAAATAAGGCCGTCTTCGGGTTGAGTACGGCTACCAAAACGCCTTGAGAGAAGATGCGCCGCAGGCTCTGTCGTTGAAAGCTGGCAATTTCTTTGTCTTGAGCCCGGGTCAACAACCGGCGAAACCCGAGGTAGATTAGATAGGCTGCGCCCAGATATTTGACAACTGTAAACGCCAACGCTGACGAGAGAAGGATCGCCGATAAACCCAGTGTTGCCGCCAGGACGTGAAAAGAATTCCCGACTTCGATGCTGAGGACCGATACAAACCCCGCCAGTCGGCCCTGGTCCATGCTGCGGGCAATGATATATAGCACAGCCGGGCCAGGTGTCAGGAGCAGGATGAGCGCGGCCAGTAAGAATATGGGTAAATTTGGCAACTCGATCACAGGGCTGCACTCATTTTCTTTTCTCTCTTTTCCAACCATTTCAAGGCTTCCCGCGCGCTAAGCGGTTGCAACGGTGTGGCTGCTACAAATTCACGCACGGCAGCGGGATCCACGCGGGTATGCTGGCGCAGCGCCCAACCGATAGCCTTGTTGATGAAAAATTCCTTCGAGCCCAGGTTTTCACGAATGATTTCGCACAGCAGGCCAAAATCTGTCTCAGCCTTATAGTTGAGTTGGAAGAGAATGGACGCGCGCCGCAGCCAGAAGTTCTCGGACCTGCGCCATTTTGTCAGATATACCCCGCGCACCTCCGGGAAACGTTTGAAGTGCAGGCCAACCACACCCGTGGAAATCGTATCCACCGTGTCCCACCACGATTTGGTCACCAGCAGGAATTCCAGACGTTCAATGAATTTCGCGGGAAGCTGGTTATCAAACCTGCCCAGCAGGCCGGTTGCCACATACTGGAACTCGCGCTCAGGCAGCGCCCATAGCTCACACAAAATGGAATCCAAATCGGAGAGTGGAGGGAGTCCCTGTTTGTCAAGATGTTCTTTACGCAGTGCCCCGACCTGAGTGCTTTTGAGACCCAGATACTCGAACTGGTCACGCATGTAGCGCTTCATAGGGATAGCTGCGACCGGGTCCGCGTGAGCTGCAAAAAGCATTCGGATTGATTCTGTGTAAGAATGCATAGAACTGTTTTCCTGTGAACGAAGATCACCTGCTTTTACGCAGTTTGTTTCTCGATGAAACGCTCCAGCCCGCGCCTGGCTTCCCTGCGGATGGCCGACTGCACGAACGGCGTCCAGCCCAGGAACGTGCCAAGCGGGCCTAAAGCCATGGAAGACCACCTCCACAGGTTGAACCTGTCTGTGTGGCGAATGATCTTACCTTCCTGAAAGCTGAACGAGGCTTCGATAACATTGTGGACATGGCGGCCGCTTTTCGAAAACGTGTACCAGGCTTCCCAGTGCGCGCTACCTTTTTCATCATCCGCGTGGAGATTTCCAAACTGGATCTTCAGGTCCCTGCCGCGTTCGCACAGCATGCGCCACATAGAGGTTGCCTCTTGGCCCTTTAAGGTTCCAAAGGCAGGGTCCGCAAAGGTCACTTCGGCGTGGTAACAGGCGTTCATGCCGTCTGCTTCGCGAGCCTGGAATGATGTATAGAACTTTCGGATCAAATCGGCGTTCCGGTGCATGAGCTTATCCTTTTGTGGATGCGATACGCATGTTTCCCCGCCGAAAACGATAAAGAAAGAGGGCTGTCCGCAAGGTTGGGCGAGATAGTATTTCGCCTTCCCCGTGACAGCCCTCACCTGCCTTTATTCTTCCTGATGATACTTGAAGGAGACCTTCACTTTCGCCCGATAGGCGCTGACCATGCCATTTTCGATTGTCATATCTAACTGAACAACTTCTGCAACGCGCAGGTCAGTCAGACTCTTGGAAGCTGTCTCAACGGCTGCTGCTGCAGCTTTCTCCCAGGATTCGGTGCTGGTCCCAACCAGTTCGATGACTTTGTAAACGCTCTCTGCCATTCCATACTCCTTTCATACTAAAACAAACCAATACGACAATAAAAGTATAGCATGGCTGTCAATGGTATTCATCCATATAATTTCAAGATTCGGGAATTTCTGTAATAGATACCCGGATTTGGGGTGCGAACCTAAGTTATCCGATTTCGAGACGGTTTTTTCCAAAACCCTTTGCCTTGTATAAGGCTCTATCGGCCCGGCTGATTAGATCGTCCACTGTATCCATTTTTGAATTAAGAACCGCTACCCCTACGCTTATAGTTATTTGCATGCGGGACTCATTATAGGTAACGACAACCTGCCTGGCAATTAATTGACGAAGCCGCTCGGCAAATGCTCTGGCCCGCGACTCGTCGGTGTCAGGTAACAAAAATACAAATTCTTCTCCGCCAAAACGGGCAAAGACATCGTATGGTCGAACGATAACCTGGCATGCGCTGCACAACTCTTGTAAAACCAGATCTCCTGCCAGGTGGCCATGATTGTCATTAACCAGCTTGAAATCGTCAATATCAAAGAGAACGATAGCCAGAGGAGTCTCACTACGCCGGGATCGTTCAAGCTCACGGCCAACCAGTTCAAAAAAATATCTCCGGTTGAAGACCTGGGTCAAATCGTCGGTGATTGCCAGTTCGCGGATTTCCATCCGGGATTGTTCAAGTTCAAAATACAGGCTTAATGTGAAATAACTGGCAACCGATGCAATGACAGCCGGGACTAAAATAGCTATGCTATACCCTAAAAGGCCTACCGGGTCTTTAAAAATATTTGTAATCAGGGCTGTCATCAACACTGAAACCAGAATCGAGCCAAAAGTCATATAAGCCACGCCCTTACCAACCCCCAGACTTAAAAAGAACTCACGGATATTTTTCGATATGCTAGGATGAAGTTTCATTGTGGGTGTGGTATCTGAGCTACGAACTTCTATATCATGAGATGTGCTATTCAACTTATCCGTAAATATACAGGTTTAACGTACCCGCCACCAAAACAGTATCATTGCTATCATAGCCATCACTGCGCCAAACAAAAATGGAGCAAATGCACCGAACCCGGTCCATGCGCCCAGTCCTTGCCAGAGAATGCCTGCAATAACGGAAGCAGGCAGGGCGGTGAGTCCGATCGCGGCGTTGAACAGTCCGTAGGCCGTGCCGCGTTGCGCGTCGGGAACCAGGTCCGCCACCAGCGCCTTGGCCGTCCCCTCCGTGGCAGCGTAGTAGACTCCGTACAACCCGAACAGCGCCCAGATGTGCCAGCCTGACTGTGAGTAGGCGAAGCCCAGATAGACCAACCCGTACGCCAGCCAGCCGCCGATGATCAATCTCCGCCGCCCAACTCTGTCCGATAGCGCTCCTAACGGACCCGAGAAGGCAGTATAAATGGCGGTAAACGTCATCAACATGAACATGGTCTGCAAGACGGACAACCCGCGTTCCTGGGCGCGCAGGATGATGAACGAATCGGATGAATTGCCCAGCGTGAACAGGACGACTGTCAGCAGGAAATATTTGAAGCGCGCGTCCATCCCCTTAAGATCTAAACGCAATTTCTCTGTTTTTTGGCCTGCCCCCGCCACCTCTTTCGCTCCCAACGCCAGCACGATCACCGCCAGCACTGCCGGCACGATGCTGACCAGCACAGCCAGCCTGAATGTTTCGGCCGAGAGCAGCGATGCGTCCGTTTGTGTCCGCCAGATGAGCAACGCGGCAATACCGATCCCAATAAAAGCGCCAGCCGTATCGCCGGCGCGATGCAATCCAAAGGCCAATCCGCGCGACTTCGCGTCTGTGCTGCCAGCCACCAGCGCATCCCGTGGCGCGGTGCGGATGCCCTTCCCGGCCCGGTCTCCAAAGCGGACGCCCAGCACCCAGCCCCAGGAATTGGCGAAATACAGGAAAGGTTTGGCGACGGTGGAAAGCCCGTAGCCGAGCACGGCCAGCCACTTGCGGTTGCCCAGTTTGTCCGAGAGCGCGCCGGAGTAGATTTTGAGCAGGCTGGCAGTGGTCTCAGCAATGCCGTCGATCAGGCCGATGACCGCCGTGCGCACGCCAAGGATATTCGAAAGAAAGAGGGGGATTAGATAGACGATCATCTCAGAGGAGATGTCGGTCAGGAAAGAGGTAGCCGTCACTGCCCATATGTTAGGGTGCAGGCGGCGAATGCTTGCCAGAAACCCGGGCGAACCGGAGGATTCTTTTTGTGCCATAATCTACCCCCTTGGAACAGGGCTATTCTTCGCTCAGGTTATTCCCCACCCTCGTCAATCGCACCGGGCTGTTCCACCCGCAGCACTTCGCCCTGGTAATTCACCACCACCTTGAACCCCATCATCCCAAGATAGGCGCGCGCGTCTTCAGGGATGCCCTGCTGCAACAACATGTCGAACTGCTTGTCCATGTTTTTGAGTTGCTGTTGGATAGCTGCTACTGTAAACAGGTCGTCCTGGCCAAGCATCTTGGCAGTCCGTTCCGAGATCAGATCCTCGCTGCCTTTCATCAAATCCTGCAAGTGTTGCAACACCTGGCGGTCGACATGCTCGGAGGAGATGTGACGGAGGAACCCGGCATCGTCAATGACGTAGCACGGTTCTTCGCCAACGTAAGCGGTTCCTGCAGGTTGGCCAGTCTCGTCTATCACCAGGCCGGCGAAAAGGGGTTGTTTGGGCATAATTTCTTAAAATTAACTCTGTTTTCCTTCAATCGCCGCCAGCAAAATACCCGCCGCAAGGCCCACCCGGCGGTCGAGTGTTTTGGCGGGGTCGAAGCTGAAGTCCACGTCCAATTCGTAGCGGAACAGGTTGAAGCGCTGTTTCAGGTCGGCGACGCGCTGATCGCGGACGGTAATATCATAGTTTTGCGGCAGGAGTGAGCCCAGCAGCAAACGCCGCAGCATGGCCATCCCCATGCTGTCTTCGAAGAGCATCCCAACTGCCTGGTCGTTGACATCCAGTACTTCCCACTCATCCCGCAAAATGGACTTCATCCCTCTGCGGCGCAGCGTCCCAACTTTCTGATTGTAGGCGCTATCGATCACGTCATATGCCGCTGAAAAGTCGATGATCTGGCGCGCCTTGATCTGCAACACCTCTTGCGATTTACTCTCATCGGCAAACACGCGGATATCTTCACGTAACTTGAACATCTTCTGCTCACTGAACATAATCAGGTTGCCCTGTGGGGCATAATAGCGGAATTTGCCGGTCAGCGCAAAGACCTGGCGTTTGAGTAGATAATGGTCGTACTGGAAGATGGAATTCATGCTTTTCTCCTTGTGCCCATTTCGTAGAAACGCTTTGGGCAATTATTCGTCATTGATATTACAAATCCAGCAGTCATTTTATCCTGTTGGGGTACTAGGAAGATGTGGTGACTTGAACAGCCGTGCCCTCGCCCGGCAGGTGCAGGTAATCGACTCCGGGCGGCACGACCGGGCTGGTCCAGCGATAGATGAATTTTGCGTCTATAGACGGCAGGTTCACGCAGCCGTGACTGCGCGGGCGTCCGTAATCATTATGCCAGTAGGTGCCGTGGATTGCAACGCCCGTGCCGGTAAAGAACGAACACCAGGGTACACCGGGCAGGTCGTAAATGCCCTCTTCAACGTCACCCTCGTTGGTCATGTGGATCGAGGGGCCTTTATGATATGTACGAAAATCACCCAGTGGGGTTTTGGTGCTGCCTGCTCCGCTGGAGCAGCGCGAGATCAGCACCGGGTTGTCGCCTTCGAAGGCGGTGACGGTTTGCGTGGCCAGATCGATGTGGATGTGTTTCTCGGCTTCGGGAACATCGGGGGAAAGGGGATCAAGCTCGTCGTCCGGGAGGATGCGCATGTCATAGGTGGGGACGTAGTAGGATTTGCGCTCATGGAAATCGTAAATTTCATACCAGATGCTTTTCTGCGCACGGTTAACAACTGTTCGCTTGACCCAGTGTGTGGTCTGGTAATACAAGCGCCGTCCATTGTAGAGCATATTAGGTTCCCGGCGCGCCAGGCTGAAAGGGACGGTTATCTCGCCGACCTGGCCCTCGGCGCGGATGTCTGAGATGGGTTTATTGTAGATTGTTTCGACGGGCTGCACCCAGCCGGAGTAAGTGAACCCCTCATCGCCGATGCGGTACCAGGCAGTGTTGTAGGGATTGCCTGCTTCGCCCTCGACGACCTCCGAGATCGGGACCACCTGATCTTTGCCAAAGGATTTCCAACTCTCGCCACCGAACGAGGGGATCGCGTACATGAACAGGCCGCTCATCAAGACACGCCCGTGAGTGGCCGGCGGTTCTGACAGGGCCAGCGCGCGGTCAAGGCCGGTCTCGGCCAGGAACAGTCCCAGCGCGCCGGAGGCGCTCAGCTTCAGGAAGTCGCGGCGGGTGAAAGAAGAGATTGGTTTCATAGAGGTTTGAATCTACCACAAAGACAACTATTTTGGAGTCAACGACTCCGTTGTTGACTTTCCAATGTTACTTCCCAAAGTCAGGAGACTTTAGACTCCATGCTTGCTGCCTTGGTGGTAAATGATCATTCAAAAATACGGACCGCTGTGCCGAAATGTTCGTAGGCGAACTGCTTGCCGGGTTTGACGGCCGGCATCGTCCAGCGGTAAAGCCATTTGGCAGCCTGCGGTGTCAGGTTGATGCAACCGTGGCTGCGCGGGCGGCCGTAGTCATTATGCCAGTAGGTGCCGTGGAACGAAATCCCACTTTTGGTAATGTATAAGACCCAGGGCACGCCGGGTAGGTCAAAGCCGCTGGAGGCGATGTCCCCGGCAGCCATGTGACGGGTGGGACGTTTATAAGAGGTAATGAACTGCCCGATGGGAGTCGTCCAGCGGCCGCTGCGGTACTGGCTACCGGTGGCGGCCCGGGCTGCGAACACCAGGCGGGAACTCTCGTAGGCCAGAATGAGCTGCCGCGTAAGGTTAACTTCGATCAGCTTTTCGGTATCGGGCACATCCGGGGAAATGGGATCAAGCTCATCCTCCGGGATGAGGCGCATATACCTGGCCGGAATATAGTAGGTCTGGTTCCACTTGTCGTCCAGCAAACGGTACCAGGCCTGCCCGTCAGAGCCAATGGTTACTTCTGTAATCCAATGTACGGTCTCAAAGTACAACCTATGGGCGACTGCGGTGCTGGTATCCGGCTCTTCATGCGCATCAGTGAACGGGACGGAAATCTCTCCCAGCAGGCCGCCGGGCGGCACTTCGCTGACCGGCTCATTGAGCAGTGTCTCCACCAACTGGACTCCCCCGGAGTATACATACCCTTCCTCTCCCACTTCATACCAGATACGGTTATAGGCTTCTTTGTCATCGCTGAGAGCCGCGCCGCTGAGCGGAAGGATCAGGTCACGCCAGTACATCTCGACGCGCTTGGACTTTAAGGAAGGCTCGTCGTACATCCAGAGCGATTTCTCGGTGATACGGCCTTGCAGGTCGGTATCAAAAGATTGTTTATTAAAGCTTTGGGATAAATCAGGGAGTGACAGGCCCAGCAGGCCGTAACCCGCCATTTTCAAAAAGTCACGGCGCGAAAATGCGCTGAGGGGTGCTTCCATGATTGCCGGCGGCTAATAGTGGACTTTCACCGTTGTGCCGTAGGATGCCCAGTTATAAAGCCACTCCGAATCCGGAATCGTCAAATTGACGCAGCCATGGCTCATCGGCGTGCCAAAGTTATTGTGCCAGTAGGTGCCATGGAAGCCGTAATCCTCGAAAAAATACATCACGAAGGGCACGTTCGGCAGGTAATAGCCGGGCCCCGACATGGCCTGGAGGGGAGTCTTATGCCATATTTTGAAAGTCCCGGTGACGGTGGGGGTCGCCCAGGTTCCGGTGGAAACCAGGAACGAATTCAAGAGCACATCCCCTTCCCAGGCGTATACGCGTTGCTCAGTGAGGTTGACTTCGATCCAGCGCACGCCATTTCCCACCGGCGGGTCTTGCGGTTTGGCAGGCACATTTGCATCCGTCGGTCCCGCGGTGGGCACGGGCGTATTTTCGATGATTTCCATCACCAGCGAGCCTGCAGGCGTGGAAGTTTCTTCGGGAATTGTGGTAGGGACAGGCTCGGATGTGGATGTTGGGGGCACGGCGGTCGGCTCAAGCGTGGGCTGGGACGTCGGTGTGGCAGGCAGTTGAGCGGGCTCAGCCTCGATGAGGATCGGCGCTGGATCAGAGGCCTGTGCCGGTTTGGCGATTTCCACCCGCGCCCAAACTTTGGGATGCTCCACTTCGACCGGCTGCGTTGTACTGGCCAGGATGGACGCCAAGACCGGGTAATTAATAGCTGTCAACGCGGCTAATAGCAGGACCGCACAGCCAAGCACCAATAGCAAGGCTGGATAGACGATACTCCGCTTGCTTTTTTTAGGCGGCGCGCTTCTTTTCGCTACTTCTACCTGCTTGGTGGTCTCATCGAGCTTTTTCTGTTCGGACGGTACTTCCTGCAGGCGTTTCAAAGCCCATTGCATCCCTTTATGCGCACGCGGGCTCTCGGGATTGATCTGCAAGGCCTTTTCAATCAAAGCGACGCTTGCCCGCGGGCTGGCGACCGAAGCCAGGATCAGCCAGGGGTCTTCCAGCTGCGGGGCTAATTTTGCAGCCTGCTCGGCCCAGCGACGGGCCGCACCGCGGTTTCCATCGCGCAAGGCTTCGCGCGCGTTCTGAATGGCTTTTTGGGCTTGTACTAATTCAGCATTCATTTTAGCGTTCAAGGTGAAAAAGTGGGGAGCGGTGTTGGCTCTACATTCTCATTACGGGCAAAACATAGAATGCCTCGCGCCACACCATAAGCGACTTTATCCGTCTCTTTGACCAGCAGGTCCTGGTCAAGGTTCAAAAACCCTGTTTCGATAATGGCGGCAATGGTGTTCGGGTTAATTTCCGAAAAGGCATGGTACCCGCGCATGTCATTGGTGATACTCCCGGCATGGAAATGGAGGCCGGTGACGTTCTGGTAACGCTCACGCAGACACTCGGTCAGGCGTGTGGCGCGGTTGAAATCGTGTGTATTAACTGCCGCGGCGACCTTGAATCCGGTCGCCTCATCGTTGACGTACTCGCACGAGTCATTGTGGATGGATACCAGCGCAACGGCACGGTAACCATTCAAGCGGGTATCGAACTCGTTAAGCAAATCCACCTGATAGCCTTCATCCGTCAGGATTTTCTGCACCCGGGTGGCGATCCCCAGGTTTACGTCCACTTCGGTCAGGGTAACGTTCCCATTGCTATCCCGGCAGACCGCCCCTGAATCGTTGCCTGCATGCCCGGCGACGATGCCAATGCGCAACTGCGGCTGCGGTGTGGCCACAAAGTTGCTTTCCGGCTGGGCAGTCAGGAGCAGGCCGAGCTTATCCGAAAAACTGCCAGTGAACAGACCTCTGGACGGTGTCCACAAATTGAACAACGTCGCCAGGAAGATTGCCAGGCCAATCGTACTGCCCAGTACACGTACGGGCCGGGGGCGTCTGCGGGAAGTTGATATGGATGAAGATTCCATGCTGTTTCGTATAATAGTACCTTAACAGGTAAAGAAAATGCAAGAGGCAATTTGGAGTTATCCTGGGGTCTTTTTGACTGGTGTATGCTCATCCCAATGTGGGAAGTGCAGACTACAGGAACTCGCAGTACTTTCGACTTGACGCCATCCAGCCTCCCAGCTATGATGAAAGCTATATGAAACAATATGCAGTTCTTGACCCCGAACAACTTCGTCAGGCTATGCGCGCCTGGAGTTCGGGCGTTACCATCGTGACAGCTTCCCACGCGGGGGAGCAACATGGCATGACCGTCAGTTCGTTCACATCTGTTGCGCTGGAACCCCCTTTGATCATCATATCCTTACAAACGAACAGCCGCACGTACAACCTTATCAAGCAAGCCAACGCGTTCGCTGTGACCATCCTCGCATACAGCCAGCAAGAGACCTCTGACCTTTTCGCGGGGCGCGTCTCAGACGCTGAAGACCGCCTGGCGGGCATCGAAATAGAAAAGCTGGTTACAGGCGCGCCATTTATTAAAGGCGGCCTGGCGTATCTAGATTGCCGTGTCAGCCAGGCAATAGCAGCCGGCACGAACACACTTTTCCTGGCCGAAGTGGTGGCTGCACGTGGCAACGGTGAGGGCAAACCGCTGGTTTATCACGACCGAAAGTATCAAAAACTGTTCGATTAATCTTTCTCCCGAGGGTGGGAGGCAAAGTGAGCGAAGATAAACTGACAGCCGATGAAAAACGAACCTTGCTGAATCTCGCCCGCCAGGCTTTGGAAGGTTGTGTATGTGGTCAAAAACTGCCATTGCTGGATCTCCAATCCTTGCCGCCACGCTTGCAGGCCTGTGGGTGTTCCTTTGTCACGCTCAGCATCAATGGGGAGCTGCGAGGCTGCATCGGCGCGCTGGAACCCTGCCAACCGCTGGTAGAAGATGTACGCGAACACGCCGTCGCCGCTGCGCTGCAAGATTACCGCTTCCCGGTTGTTTGTCCGGATGAACTCACCCAGATCAAGCTCGAAGTCTCTCGCCTTACCGTCCCGGTCCCTCTCGAATACTGTTGCCCTGAGGACTTGCTGACCAAGCTGCGCCCCGGAATAGACGGCGTAGTTCTGCTCGATGGTTCACGCCGGGTAACTTTCCTGCCGCAAATCTGGGATAAGGTGCCAGACCCCGCCTGCTTCCTTGATAGCCTGTGTTACAAAATGGGCGTTGCACCCGATTTGTGGCGTACGAAGCATCTGGAAGTTCTGGTTTACCAGGTGGAAGCGTTTCAAGAATAACGATATTGCAAGCTCTTTTCCTTTACCCATCTCCTAGCCTGTAATACAATTTATCTATGGCCGAAGATACCATGTTCCAGCAAGCAGTCGACGCCCTGCGCGAAGGCGACAAAGCCAAGGCCAGGGATCTGCTTAGGCAGCTGCTCAAAAACGACCAGAACAATCCTCAGTACTGGATCTGGTTGAGCGCTGTGGTCGAATCTACCAAGGAACGTGTCTACTGCCTGCAGACGGCGCTCGAACTGGACCCGGAAAATGTTACCGCCAAACGGGGGTTGGTGCTGCTCGGAGCTCTCCCACCAGACGAAACTATCCAGCCGTTCTCTTTGAACCGTCCACGTCTGTGGGAAGAAAAGCTTGGCCTGGCCGGTGAAAAACCTAAAGAGAAAATGACCTTCAAGAGCCTCGTGACCAGCCCCACAGGCCGCCTGGCCGGGTTTGGAGTAATCGGGATTGCCGTCCTAGCCCTGGTGGTTTTCGGCTTGATTGTGCCGAACACCGAACGCCTGGCGCCCGGCATCTTTTTCACGGCCGGCCCATCGCCTACCTACACGCTTACACCTACCTTCGTCAATGCGACTGAACAGGTCCCTACCGGAAAAGGTACGCTCGTCCCCCTGGCCGAACTGTTGGCTGCGCCTCATACGCCCACGCCACTCTACGTTAATACCCCCCGTGAACCCCAGTCTATCGATAATTTCCGGGTCGTCAGGGCTGCTTTCGAGAGCCAGGATTGGGATGCCGTCATTTCAGGGATGCGAGATATTGCCCTTAGCGAGCCGGATGCGGCTGACCCCTATTATTACATCGGCGAAGCCTATCGTTTTAAGGGCGATTTTCGCAATGCGCTGGAAGCCTACAACGAAGCCCTGCGCATCGACCCGAACTTTGGTCCACCTTATTTGGGGTTGGCACGCGCCCGCCTGATCCAGGACCCGGATGCGAACGTTATCGAGCTATATGAAGAAGCCATAAACCGTGATCCCGATTTCGGTGAAGTCTATCTCGACCGTGCGATCTACTACCTAAATAACGAAGGGCCCGAACTGGCGCTAGAAGATCTGGCGATCGCCGGGCGTCTTTTGCCGGGTTCTCCATTGGTTTATTTTTACGAAGCGCGTGCCCATCTGGCGCTCGACGACCTGGATAAGGCCAAAATTGCTGCGCTCAATGCCAACGAAGCAGACCCGACCATGCTTTCGGCTTACTTGATGCTGGGAGAGATTTACCTGGCAGAGGGGCAGTATGCCGAAGCGATAGATTTCTTGCAGACATACGCCGCCTACGATACACGCAACGCGACAGCGCGCGCCATGATCGGGGAAGCCTATTACCGGGCCGGGGAATGCGAAACGGCCATTGAGGCTTTAAGCGCCGCCATCTCAATGGACTCACGCCAGCGACAGTCATATCTCTACCGTGGTCTGTGTTATGTGGAAGTAGGAGAAGAAGCCGACGCTGCCGTATCTGACCTGGAACGCTTCCCCAGCGATGATTTTGGACCCAACCTTGCCCTTATGCGCGCGTATATGCTGCAGGAGCATTTCGGTGATGCCTATTTGCAAGGGGAAAGAGTCCTTTCCCTGGCTGAGACAGACGAAGAACTGGCCCTGGCTTATTACTGGCGCGCGCTCAACTTCGAAAAACGGGAGGAGCCTGAGAACGCCGCTAAATCCTGGCAGGAGCTGCTCGCGCTCCCCCGAAGGGCGATGACAGCCAGGATGCGCGCAGAAGCTGAAACCCATTTCTACGCTATCTACACACGCACTCCAAGCCCGACAGTCACCCGGCCTACCAGTACGCCTTCGCCGACGAAAACGGTTACGCCCCGTCTCGGGGCAGCAACCCGGACGCCGAGCAGGACACCCACACCGACAAGAACTCCAACCCCGGCGAATTAGTGCTGTTTATTCGAACGACTGAAGTCGTTACTACGTTTACCAGTTTTCATCGCAAGCTGCTATTTTCTGCCACGGCACTCCTCGCACGGGCACAAAGCCCGCAAGTAATGCCAGTTAAAGATGCCATAGTCGTGCCCATCCTCCCACACAATTGACAGCGCATAGGAACCCACCGCGACCACATTTGCAATGCGGGTCGCGGGGCTTTCTGGCAGTCCAACACCGAAGACATTGGGATCTGGCTCGCTGCCCATATTTTCATGTCCGCCCCGGCAGGAAGCGCACGGACAGGCCGCGCGCAGCAACCCGAACGGGTACACGCTGGAATGCCCGTCGCTCCATGTGATGGTGGATTCGCGCGTCTTTTTGTTGGCAGTGATGCCGGTCGGTTTTTCGCTCATGCACATCTCCAAATCTAACCGCAGAGCACGCGGAGAACACAGAGAAAGAATTTTTCTCTCCGCGCTCTTTGCGGTCTCGGCGGTAAACGTTATGGTGAAGGAATCGCTCCCAGAAAATCCGCCGCCGCCCAGCCGGCGCGGGCCTCATCATAGGGAGCGACCAGATACCACCAGGTGTATCCGTCGGCTTCTTGTGGCCCTTCTCTCACTTGAAAGACCTCTTCATCGAAACCAAGAAAGACCGGTGTTCCGTTCAGGCCGGGGTCAGCCCGCAGCCGCAGCCCTTCGCCCTCGGTACCGGCAATCTGGACATACCCGCCAATACCAATCTCACCGGGAGCCAGGGTTGGCGTGCCGACGATCAACGGATCAGGGGTAAAAGTCGGGGTGACGTTGGGAGTGGAGGTTGGGGCCGGGATCACGGTCAGGTCAGCGGGAGCAAACCCAAATCGTCGGGCCGGATCCGGTTTTGTCCATCCAATTGAGGCCAGCGTGATGACAATCAGGCATCCGGCGATGCCCAACGCCCCCAGCAGGACTTTAAAGTTAAAGAGAGAAAATAAATCGTTGCGGTTCATGAATTGTTCACATTTTGAAAAAGGTGAAGAGAGTCTGGTGGCACCAACAACTTGAGCGCTCGCTTGTGGACAGTAATGATCGCTTCCTGCGTGGATCCTTTTGGCTCGGCGTCCATGTGTACAAAGAAGGGGGACTCGGCCTGCACCCGCAGAGACTGGAAGGGAATGCGCTGGGCTTCGTCGGATTTGACGTGATCCCCGCTCCATAATTCATAAGCGATGCGGAAGGCGTCAGCCAGACTGTCGCCACGGAAGAGCCACAGGTCGAGCAGACCGTCGTCCAGATAAGCATTGGGCGAGAGGATGGAATATCCGCCCATATAGCGGCGGATGTTATTGGCAACCGCTAAAAGATAATGATCTTCCACTTCCTTCTCATCCACCCACAATCGCAGGCGAATACCGTTCCACTGGCTTGCGTTCCAGATCGTAGATGCGGCGTATTCGGGCACAGCAAAGAATTTTTCAAGCCGGTAACGGGGTTCGATGGAATTAATAGCCATGGCATCCAACCCCATGCCGGCCCACATCATGAACGGGAATTCATTACACTGGCCCATGTCCACGTGCTGGACGGGAGCGGTTGCCAGTGTGCGTGCATTTTCCTGCAAGCGCCCGGGATACGCCCAACTAAAAGACGGCAGGCCAAGTTCCTGCGCCCAAACGTTGGAAGTGCCAGCCGGCAGGACGCCCAGTGCAGTCTCAGAAGCGAGCAGCCCGCTGGCAACCTGGCCCACGGTGCCATCTCCGCCAACGGCAAAAACCGCTTCATATCCCTCTGCCACAGCCTGCCTCCCCAGCTGGACGGTATGATCGCCGTTCTGGGTAGCAACGATATCGACCCTCCAGTCAGCCTTGACCAGCTCCGCCTCGATGGCTTTCAGGAATGGTTTGACCGGGAAGCGCCCCGCAGTGGGGTTATAGATGACCAGCGCTTTACGCATGGGGCAAATTATAACGCTCTTGGGATGTTATAATCGATTCCGGATATGCAAGAAGGCACCCTGCTCAACAATCGATACCAATTGCTCCAGCGCCTCGGCACTGGCGGCATGGCTGACGTGTTCCGGGCGCGCGATCTGATGCTCGAACGCTACGTGGCCATCAAGGTTTTGCGTAGCGATTATACGGAGAATCAATCCTTCCAGGAGCGCTTCCGCCAGGAGGCGCGTGCAGCGGCCAATTTATCGCACCCCAATATCGTCACTGTACATGATTTTGGGTTGGACCGTGGCCAGTTGTTCATCGTCATGGAGCATGTCCCCGGCTCTGATTTAAAAACCTTGCTGCGCCAGCGCGGCAGATTCAGTCTGGAAGAAGCGATCCCGCTGGTTGTGCAGGCTTGCGCGGGCGTTGGCTACGCTCACCGGGCCGGGTTGGTGCACTGCGATGTCAAACCACATAATATGCTGGTTACGCCTGATAAACGACTCAAAGTCACCGACTTTGGGATCGCCCGTGCGCTGGCTACTATCCATCCCGAAGAACGCAGCGATGTGGTCTGGGGCTCGCCACAATATTTCTCCCCCGAGCAGGCAGCCGGCGAACCACCTTCCCCGGCTTCGGACGTTTACGCACTGGGGATCGTACTGTACGAAATCCTGACCGGTTCCCTGCCTTTCAACGCCGCTACCCCTGAAGAACTAAGCCGGATGCACCTTGACGAACGGCCACATGCCATCCGCGAATACTTGCCGGATATCCCCGATGCTCTCGAACAAATCATAGATAAAGTGCTTTCCAAGGAACCTTCTGCGCGTTATCGGACTGCAGACCAGCTTGGACGTGTCCTTTTGCGCTTCGGGACGCAGGTCCAAACAGAATCAGCCCCGGAGCTTTCCCTGACGCCCGAAGCTTCCCCGGCCTACCAGCCGGAGCCTGAACCGGTCTATTACACGGACCCCGTGCCTGCTGCCCCACCAGTTGACATTGACTGGCTTTCTGTGGCTCTCGGCCTGCTGGCCCTGATCGCTGTCGGTGGGCTGCTTCCATTTTGGATGTGGGTCTATTTCGTTTATAACCCGCCAATTCGCTAATGAATGATAACTTTTTGATTGCTCCTTCCATTCTTTCATCCGATTTCCTGAATTTGGGTGATGTGCTCCAGACCTGCCAGTCTGCGGGTGCAGACTGGATCCACGTAGACGTGATGGATGGTCAATTCGTCCCCAACCTGACCATGGGACCGTTCATCGTCAGGCACTGCCGCCGGGGGACGGATTTGCCACTCGATGTGCACCTGATGGTCGAAAAGCCCGAAAACCTGCTAGAAGCTTTCGCAAAAGCGGGCGCATCTCATCTGACAGTTCACGTGGAGACCTGCCCGCATTTGCACCGCACCCTGGAAGACATTAAATCATTGGGATGCAAAGCAGGCGTTACGCTCAACCCGGGCACTCCGGCTTCGTCTATTTTCCCGGTGTTGCCTTTTGTGGATCTGGTGCTGGTCATGAGCGTCGACCCGGGGTTTTCCGGGGGCACGTATATCCCGGAAATGGTGGGGAAGGTTGCCGAAATCCGCCGCAGGCTGGACGAAATCGGTTCGCACGCCTGGTTGGAAGTGGACGGTGGAATCTCTCCGCAAACCTTGCCAGAGATGAAAGCAGCAGGTGCGACCGCGTTTGTGTCTGCGACCTCGGTTTTCAAGCATCCGGGTGGGATTGCGGCGGGGATTGCTTCGTTACGAAATGCTTAACGCCCTCACCCCTGGCCCCTCTCCCTCTGGGAGAGGGGCCAGGGGTGAGGGAAACAAAAAATCACGGCTATTGCCGCGATTTTTATCAATCAGGAAAGGAACGAGTTACGCTTTGGTTTTGGTCATGGTGCGAATGCATTTGGTGCACAGCATCTTCTTGACCTTGCGACTGCCCTCATAGACCGTCACCTTCTGCAGGTTAGGTTTGAACGTGCGATTGGTTGCACGCATAGAGAACGACCGGCTGTGACCAAAAGTTGTCGTCTTTCCGCAGTGAGCACACTTAGCCATCTTGCAAATTCCTTTCTTGCTATAATTCCTAGAGTTCAAGCTTGCTCTCGCAAGCACAGCATTCTACCACAGATCGTATCCATCAACAAGCAGAATTGTTAATCATTCAACAAGGAAAAATCATGGGCGCAGAAACCACATCTTTAGGCAGCATCCACATCTCACCCAGTGCCGTTGCAACCATTGCTTATCATGCCACGCTCGAATCGTACGGCGTGGTTGGGCTGGCTCACAAGAACCTGGCGGAGGGCCTGGCGCATACCATTACGCGTGTGCCAACCCGCGGGGTTTCTGTTGATTATGATGGGGAAAATATCGATATCGAAATCTACATTGTCGTGGAATACGGCACGCGCATCACGTCTGTCGCGAATAGCGTGGCCAACACGGTCCGGTACCATGTAGAAAAAGCGTTGGGGTTACGCGTCAACACGATCAACGTGCACGTGGCCGGTCTGCGTGTCAGCAATACTGATTAAGGCCAGAGAAGTAGGAGAAACAATGGGCTTGGATTCCCTCGACACACAGAAACGGCTGGATAGATTCCGCAAGGCTTCTACTGACGGGCAATCGCTTAAGCGGCTGGTGGAGGCTGGCCTGACCTGGCTGCGTACCAACCAGCAGACCGTCAATGCCTTGAACGTTTTCCCCGTCCCGGACGGCGACACCGGAACCAACATGGTGCTGACCATGCAGTCGGCATACAACGAGATCAGCGAGCTGGGCCATCGCAGATTCGGGGATATGGCGGCAGCGGTCTCACAGGGCGCATTGATGGGCGCGCGCGGCAATTCGGGCGTCATCCTGTCGCAGTTGTGGCGCGGATTTTCTCGCGGCCTGCATGGCCAGGAAGTTCTTGATGGGCCGAGTCTGGTCAAGGCATTTGCTGAAGCGCGGGATACGGCCTATAAAGGCGTGGTCCGCCCGGTGGAGGGGACGATCCTGACCGTCGCCAAGGATGTCGCTGCGGCGGTGGAAGCAGCCTTAGAGTCCACGCAAGACCCGATAGAGCTCCTGGCGCTGGCAGTGAAAGCTGCGGACGAATCGGTCGAGCGGACCCCGGACCTGCTCCCGGTTCTCAAACAGGCCGGCGTGGTCGACTCCGGCGGCAAGGGTCTGTTCTTCATCCTTGAGGGCATGTTGCGCCATCTCTACGGGGAACCGCTGGATACACCAGTAACGTCGGTCCAGCCGCTCTCTGCCATGGATTTCGAAAGCGCCATGCAGGAAGTCGAAGAGGGACAGGATTTCGAGGTGGTAGTGGATTTCTATCCCAATGGCGAGTTGAATCTGCAATCTTTTTATGGCAGGCTGGAGGAGCTGGGCACATCCATCCAGGTTGGCGAAGGAGATGGCATGTACCGCATGCACATCCACGTGCCGCTCGAGAATCGCTATCTGCCGATCGATTACATCATGGAACTGGGGACGATCACGAAAGTGGCAATGGAGAATCTGGTCGCACAAATGGATGATCTTGACCAGAAGTCCAAAGGCGATAAGCTCGAACTGACCAAACTCGAGCCAGGACAAATTGCCGTCGTAACCGTTTCACCGGGACCGGGGTTGAGCCGCATCTTTGCCAGCCTGGGCGTGGCTGCAATCGTCGAAGGCGGGCAGACCATGAACCCCAGCACGCAGGAGATCCTGGCAGCTTTCGAGAACCTGCCGACTGACAGGGTCATTATCTTGCCGAATAACAAAAATATCGTCATGGCTGCCAACCAGGCGAAAGAAGTAACCGTAAAAAAAGTATTTGTTGTACCGAGCCGCACCGTACCGCAGGGACTCTCGGCCATGCTGGCGCTCAACCCGGACGGCGATGTAGAAACCGTGGCTGAAAAAATGAATAAATCCCTGTCAATGGTGATTACCGGCGAGATCACGGTCGCGACGCGCAGCGTGGAAATCGACGGCGTCAAGGTGGAGCAGGGTCAGGTGATCGCGCTGTTGGACGGCAAACTGGTATGCTCGTCGAAAACGGTGGAAGAAGGCTGCCTGTGCATGTTGGATAAGGCCAAGGCGAGTGAGCACGAATTGATCACGCTCTTCTATGGAGAAGACTTGAGCGCTACCGAGGCCAACCATGTCGCCGACAAGGTGCGCGAAGCCTATCCGGGGCAGGAGATCGAAGTCCAGGATGGCGGCCAGCCGCATTACCAGTTCATTATTTCAGTAGAATAAACGCTCATTTTGATCTTCCGGCAGTTGCACTGCTGGAAGAACCTTTATTAGATTTTCAACCCTAACCTCTACCCTTACAAACACACGTTTCAAAAGGGAGAGGGGGAAGATATTATGAAACTTGGCATTGTCACCGATTCGACTTCTGATCTGCCTCAATATCTGATCGATGAACACGAGTTGGAAGTCGTTCCAACCATCCTGGTTTTGGATGGCCGGGAATACGCTGACGGGAATGGCATCTCGCGCGACGAGTTCTACCAGCGTCTGCGAGATATGAAGATCCCGCCCACCACCGCCGCGCCATCCATCGGTGAGTTCACAGCCCGCTATCAAAAATTGCTGAACAATGGCTGTGACCATATCCTGTCCCTCCATGCCGCCGGGCAGCTGACCACCATTGCGAACACGGCTCGCCAGGCAGCGGGCACGTTCACCGGGCGCATCACAGTCCTCGATAGCGGCTCGCTCTCGCTCGGCTTGGGCTTTCAGGTGCTGGCTGCCGCCGAAGCTGCCGAGGATGGAATGCAAGCTGCCCTAACAGCCGTCGAATCGGCTCGCCAGCGAGTGCAGGTTTTCGCGGCGCTTGATACCATGGAAAACCTGCGCCACAGCGGACGGGTGCCGGGGGCCGTCGCCGCATTAGGCGGGCTGCTCTCCATTAAACCGATCATTGAGTTGAAAGAGGGCCTGGTCAAAGCGGTTGGGGCTGTACGAACGACGAACCAGGCCAACGAGCGTATCGCCGATTTGCTGAAAAAAGGCAGCACGATTGAACGTCTCGCAGTTTTACATACCGGGGCCGAAGCGCGAGCCCGCGAATTCCTGAACCACATGATGATGGAATTCAGCCAGTCCATCCCGCGCGACATTTTAATGGTCAACGTGACCCCGGTGATCGGCACGCACGTCGGGCCAAACGGCTTGGGATTTGCGGCGGTCCGTTCTTAAAGTATCCGCCAATCTTCGCGAATTATCGCTAATCAAAATCTCCTTGCCTGAAAAAAATCAAAAAAATTAGCGTAGATTGGCGTAGATTAGCGGACAGAAAATCTACATAAGCTATGAGCACTTCCTCCCCGTGATAAAATACCCTCATGCAGTCCTCATTAGAAAAACTTCGTAAATTTTTTAATCTCGAACATCGCAACGGCTATAACGACACGGCCATCATCGGCGGCCTCGCCAAAATGCTCGATTACTGGGAGGGGGAAGCCCGGGCTGACAATCTCTCGGAAGAGATTATCCAGGCTGTCATCCAGCGCTTGCAATCCTATGAAAAGCTCTCGCCCGAATCGCGCGCCGAATCGCTCAAGGGACTCTGGAAGCGCATCGGCGACCAGTATCCCGAGGCAACCCAAAAGCAGACCCGCGCGCCACGTCCCCACCCCAGGCCCGGCGATAGACCCCAGCCCAGGCCAGTATCATCTCCTAAAGAGCCCGACCCGAAACCAGCCGAAACCAGCCTGGCTACCGAACCTTTTAAAGAGCGCCCCGCCCCTCCAGGACGTGCTGAAACCGCCCCGGGAGGTAAGACATCCGCTACCCCCGCGGCCCTCAACGCCGACCTGACCGTGTTACAGGGCGTCGGTCCGCGCCACGCCCAGACGCTGGGCAAACTCGGCATGCACACGCTCGGTGACATGCTCTACTACTTCCCGCGCCGCTACGAAGACTATAGCCAGCTCAAGCCCATCAAAGAGTTGTTTTACGGCCAGCAAGTGACCGTCATCGGCACGGTGCAATCGGTGCATACCCGTTCGATTCGCGGCGGCAAAACCCAGCTGGTCGAGGCCATCCTGTCCGACGGCACCGCAGCACTGCGGCTCTCCTGGTTCAACCAGCCCTGGATGGCCAACCGCCTGAAAAAGGATGATGCCATCGCCGTCTCCGGCAAAGTCGACCAATATCTGGGCCGGCTGGTGATGACCAATCCTGATTTCGAACCGGTCGAGACCGAGAGCCTACACACCAACCGGATCGTCCCGATCTACTCTTTGACCGAGAAAGTCACCCAGAAATGGCTGCGTGGGCTGATGAACCAGGTGGTGACCCACTGGGCGCCACGCGTCACCGACCACCTGCCCGAAAGTGTCCGCTCGACGGCAAGACTACTGAAGTTAGACGAAGCGCTCTTGCAGGCACACTTCCCGGACACGCAAAATAAGCTCCAATCCGCCCGCAAACGGCTGGCTTTCGACGAAATCTTTTTCTTACAAATGGGCGTGCTGCGCCAGAAACGCGACTGGCAATCCGTTACCGCCCGAATCTTTGACGTGCAGGAAGAGTGGTTGGACGCGCGCGTCAAAGCGCTGCCATTTGAACTCACCGGGGCGCAGCAGCGATCCGTTGATGATATCCTGGTCGATCTGGGCTCCGGCCGGCCGATGAACCGGCTCTTGCAGGGCGACGTTGGCTCCGGTAAAACGGTTGTAGCCGCTTTAGCAGTTGCTATTGTGGCCAACGCAGGCGCACAGGTGGCGGTCATGGCGCCCACCTCCATTCTGGCGGAACAACACTTCCGTAGCTTCTCTAGCCTTTTAACAGGGGAAAACGGAATCCTGCCTCAGGGCGCGGTCCGCCTGCTGGTCGGAGACACGCCCGAGGCGGAGAAAGAAGCGGTCCGCGCCGGGTTGCAGGATGGCAGCCTCAAGGTTGTCATCGGTACGCACGCGCTGCTGGAAGACCCGGTCCAGTTTGCGGATTTGGAACTGGCCGTCATCGACGAACAGCACCGCTTCGGTGTGGACCAGCGTGCTGCCCTGCGCACCAAAGGCCGGACGCCGCACCTGTTGGTGATGACCGCTACGCCCATCCCGCGCTCGCTGGCGCTGACGCTGTACGGCGACCTGGACCTGAGCATCATGGACGAAATGCCTGCCGGACGGCAGCCGGTGGCTACACACGTCTTGCGCCCGCAGGAACGCGAGCGCGCCTACACGTTAATCCGCTCACAGATCAAGAGCGGGCAGCAAGGCTTTATCATCTATCCGTTGATCGAGGAGAGTGACAAGATCGACTCGCGTGCCGCCGTGGACGACCATGAAACGCTCTCAAAGGAAATTTTCCCGGACCTGAAGCTCGGCTTGCTGCATGGACGTATGCGCCCCGACGAGAAGGAAGAGGTCATGCGCGCGTTCCGCGACAGGGAATTTGACATCCTGGTCTCGACCACGGTGGTGGAAGTAGGCGTGGACGTGCCCAACGCAACCGTGATGCTGATCGAGGGCGCCAACCGTTTCGGCCTGGCCCAGTTGCACCAGTTGCGTGGCCGGGTCGGACGTGGCTCAGACCAGTCATACTGCCTGCTCATCCCCGACCACGAGGATGCCGTCGAGAACGAGCGTTTGCAGGCCATGGCCGAGAGCAATGATGGGTTTGTATTGGCCGAGCGCGACTTGCAGCAGCGCGGTCCCGGCGAGTTCCTGGGCACGCGCCAGTCGGGTTATGCCTCCGGTTTGCGTATGGCCAGCCTGACCGATGCCGGCTTAATTGAAGAAGCTCGCTCGCATGCACAGCGATTATTCAAAGAAGACGCCAAGCTTGAAAAGCCTGAAAACGCTCTGCTGGCAGAGGCGCTGGAGCGATTCTGGGGTGACGGCAAGGGAGATGTAAGTTAGGGAGTTTGATAGTTGAGGAGTTGGGTAGCTGGTCATTAAGGGCACAAATTTTTAACCATCATACGAATCTGTAAACTAAAAAATAAGGATTTAAAAAAAGAATTATGGTAAGAGCCCTATTTCCTGGAACGTTCGATCCCATCCACTACGGTCACATCGATATCGCCGAGCGCGCCACGCGCCTGTTCGATGAGATCGTGCTGGCTGTCTACGACAAACCGAGTAAAACCCTGTTTTTCTCCCCCGAAGAACGTATTGCGCTGGTCAAGGAAGCAGTGGACAGTATCCCCAAAATCCGGGTAACCGGTTACAGCGGCCTGACAGTGGAATATGCTAAAAAAATAAACGCCCAGGTTATCGTACGCGGGCTGCGCGTTTTCTCGGATTTTGAGTTCGAGTTCCGGATGGCCCTGGCCAATCATCGCCTGCTTCCGGAGATCGAGTATATGGCGCTCATCACCGCAGAAGAGCACACTTTCCTTTCGTCGACAACGGTCCGCGAGATCGCCTTGTTAGGCGGCGATGTATCGAGCATGGTACCCCCGCACGTGGAGAGGGCGCTAAAGGGAGTAGTAACCAAAATGGAAGATAATAACGTTCCAAATGCGATCAGAGACTAAAAATCGGATAGAATATAACCACAAAAGCACTAAGATACAAAGCCACGAATTTAGTTCATTAGAGGCTTTGCCGTCTCGCACCATCGTGATGCGGTGGCTCGCAGCACGATCCCGCAGATTTGCGGGGCGAACGGCAGTCTTCGTGGCATAAACGGTAATCGGGTATCCGTGGAGGAGCCAATGGACATCCTGCAATTGATCGACCGCCTGGAAGAACTCTTCAACGATGGTAAAGCCATCCCATTCACACACAATGTGGCCGTGGATGAAGATCGCATGCTGGACATCATCGACCAGATGCGCATTGCCATCCCGGAAGAAGTGAAAAAAGCCCAGCAATTGCTCAGCCAGCGTGACAGGGTGATGGCGCAGGCTCAGGAAGAAGCCAACCGCACCATTGACCTGGCGCGTGAGAAGGCCGAAAGCCTGGTCAGCAAAGACGGCATTATGCAGGAAGCCCACCGCCGCGTAGAGCAGCTTCAACACCAGGCGCGCGTGGAAGCCGAAGTAACCCGGCAGGATGCAGATGAGTACGTGATCGATACCCTCAGCCGCCTCCAGGAAGAGCTCGAGCGCTCTCTAAACCAGGTCCGCAACGGTATCCGCGCGCTGGAAGAGGAACGCATGCGCCGCGCGGCTCCACATCACCCACCGGCTTCTGTCCCGATAGAAAAGCAGAGCGAAGAATAGGAATAACCAGCGCCCCGTGAAATTGACGGGGCGTTGTCGTTTCGTCCCTGAGCGGACACTTTTATTTGCGCTTCGACTACGGGCCTCATTACACCTGCCAAAACCGCAGGCGCAGGTCATTCGCCCTTTGCTCAGCGAGAAAATTAACTATATCCTCTCAATCCAAGAAGGATTCGCGTACTTCTCATCAACCAGTTTGTCTGCGCGCTTCTGTTCGGACTCCGACAATTCCCCAGTTTCAAGTTTCAACTCCAACTGCGCTTCGAACGCCTGGACGAAGGCCTGCACGGCCGTATCCCAGGCCAACTCACGCCCCAAAACGGATTCCACGGTTGTCGCCCGCGCCAGCAATCGCTCCATGGCGGCTGCGCGCGCGGACTCATCCGGGAAGACCAGCGCCTGGCAGATCCGCGTCAGGTCGCCGGTCAGGGGCAATGAACCGTGTTGTAAAACGCCTTCTTTGCGGCGCGCCTGGGCTGAGCCGATCAACTTCTTGCCATCTACTGTGATCTCATATGTCGAAGGCACCTCGAAGCAGACCGGGTTCATTTTTCCGTCCCCATCAGCTTTGCCTTCCTTCATTTCTACCAGCAAGCCCAAATCCTGAACGGCAGCCAGCAGCGCTCCCGCCAGGCGGTTATAAGATTGGAGCAACGCGCCGGCCAGGTTTGGCTCATCGACTGGACCGGTAACGGAGTAGGTCAATTCATCGGTATGCAGGATGGCACGCCCGCCGGTCATGCGCCGCACAACATCCCAGCCGTGGGATTCCAAACGGGGAATGTCCACGTCTGTGAAAGGCT
>JAABUE010000025.1 GCA_011389535.1 Anaerolineales bacterium | reverse complement strand
GATATGCTGGAAGACCATCAGAAAGGGAGGCGAGGGCTTGTTTTCAGTCGTTTGGTCCGGATTTTCTACATCTGGCAACCAGGCCGAAAAGGGGATTTCTGAGAGCGTGCGGGCGCGTTCATTTGCCAGTTCACTGAATTCCTCTACCAGCAAATCTTCTTTATCTTTGTAATGCAGGTAAAATGTTGCCCTGCCGAGGTTGCCTCGCTGGGTGATTTCCTCCACAGAAATGGAATCATAGCCCTTATCCTTGATAAGCTCCAGCAGAGCTTTTCGCAATGCCTGCTTTGTACGCTGAACGCGCCGGTCTTGTTTGTGTTTCTTCTCCATGCTTATCAGGTTTGATAAACTCCTTTGTTCAGGTTGACAAAAAGCTATACCCAATTATAATAGACAAAGTCTATTATTAAACAAAGTCTATTATAATCTGATTTTCTGTACGTCCTTTGAAGTTTTCAGGGACTATGGGAATTTCCCTGGTGTATTCACAAAACCGGAACTGTCATGGCTCGGCCAGAGGACTCCGCTAAGTTGAAAAGGTATATAAGATTATTATTTTGAGGAAGCAGTGACCGCCTCTCGTGAAATATTACAAGTAAATAGCTCCCCTCCTCCCCTGATCGATCTGCGCGATGTAATAAAAGTTTACGCAACAGCAGCGGGAGAGTTTCCGGCGTTAAAAGGGATCAACGCGCAGGTGCAAAAGGGAGAATTCCTGGGCGTGATCGGTAAGTCCGGCGCCGGTAAATCGACCCTGCTCAACATGATCACCGGCGTGGATGATATCACCACAGGTGAAGTCGTTGTGCGCAGCAACGGGACGGAAAAGTTCGTGCATCAAATGGATGAAGATGAATTGGCTCTCTGGCGTGGCCAGACGATGGGGGTCATTTACCAATCCTTTCAGTTGCTGCCCATGCTGTCCCTGATCGAAAATGTGACTTTACCGATGGACCTGTGCGGCCTGTACCATCCGCGCAAGAGCCGCGAGCGCGCCATGGAGTTGCTCGAAATGGTCGAACTCGAAGAACATGCCAACAAGCTGCCCGCATTCATTTCCGGTGGGCAGCAGCAACGTGTGGCGATTGCGCGCGCGCTGGCGAACGACCCGCCCATCCTGGTGGCAGACGAGCCGACCGGCAGCCTGGATTCGGTCACATCAGACCACATCTTCGCACTATTCGAGCGACTGGTAGACGAGCAGGGGAAGACTATTGTCATGGTGACGCATGATAAATCCATTGCGCCTCGTTTCAGCCGCGTCCTGCGCATCGCGGACGGGGAGTTGGCTGCTCCCGTTGATGAGGATGAATCCACCCCTCAAACGGCAACAGACAAGAAACCCGGGAAGAAGCGGCGGTGGCTATGGTAGCGGCCTCCCGCGTGCCTGCCGCCCTCACCCCTGGCCTCCCTACCCTGACGAGCACGCGTCCCCGGGGGAGAGGGGAAGATGAGATGATCCAGATGCGGGACGTGGTCAAAACGTTCAAGAATGCGGCCGGCGAGTTTACCGTGCTGAAGGGCATTGACCTGGCCATCAAACGAGGCGAATTTGTAGCAATCGTTGGCAAGTCCGGTTCGGGCAAGTCGACGCTGCTTAACATGATCACGGGCATCGACCACCCGACAGGCGGGCAGGTGGTGATCGGCGGCACCGATATATACAAAATGACCGAGAGCCAGCGTTCGCTGTGGCGCGGAAAAAATCTGGGGATCGTATTCCAATTCTTCCAGTTGCTGCCGATGCTGACCCTGCTCGAAAACGTGATGCTGCCGATGGACTATGTGGGCCTGTATGATTTCGACGAGCGGCCTAAGAAAGCCATGCAATTGTTGGAAATAGTTGGCCTGGAGAAACAGGCGCATACCCTGCCCCTGGCTGTCTCGACCGGGCAGCAGCAGGCGGCAGCCATCGCGCGCGCCCTGGCAACCGACCCGCCTTTGCTGGCGGCTGATGAGCCGACCGGCAATCTCGATTCGCGCGCGGCAGATGCGATCATTGACTTGTTCCAAGAGTTGGTGGAGAATGGCAAGACCATCGTGATGGTGACCCACGATCCATCGATAACTGCGCGTACTTCGCGCACAGTCACGATTTCTGATGGCATCTTGGTTAACGAAATCGTGGCCCAGGCCCTGCCTTTGCTCAACCATTCCCAGATGCTGGGTATCACGCGAACGCTGGAACGGCGCGTATACCAGCCGGGCGAGAATATCATCCGCCGGGATGAGCACGTTGAACATTTCTTTATGATCGAACATGGCGAAGTGGATATTGTCTTGCAGGGCAAACGCCGCGACGATGAGTTATTGGCGCGTTTAGGTCCAGGTGACTATTTTGGAGAAATCGAACTGGTGCGCGGCGGCAAGTCAATTGCCAATGTGCGCGCCGCTGTTGAAGGCCCGGTGGAACTGCTGGCGCTCTCCCGGGCGGATTTCAACCAGATGCTGGACGAGTCGCCCTTAACGCAGGATGCCATTTCCAACGTAGTACAGGAACGCCTGAAGGAGCATAAGGCAGTTGACCGGCGTAAGAAGTGGAAGTTGTTGGGATGATATTCAAATGTCATCTTGAGCGACCGGAGGAAGCGTGGCGATCTCCAGTTAAGAGGAGATTGCTTCGTCGCCGCTACGCGGCTCCTCGCAATGACAGAATTGAATATTATGAAACCTAGATGGCGTAAAGTATTTCTCGACTTGTTCGAAAACAAAGGTCGCACGCTACTGGTGGTGCTTTCCATCGCTGTGGGCGTTTTTTCGATTGGCGTGATCGCCGGGACGTATGTGATCATTTCCAACGATATGAGCGTTACCTATGCGGCTAACAACCCGGCCAACATCGAATTCCGCACAGACGATTTCGACGACAATCTGCTCACCACCATCCGGAATATGCGCGGGGTCGCGGATGCGGAAGGCCGGCGCGTGTTCAATATGCGCGTCCGCCCACAGGACAGTGAGCAATGGACCACGCTTGACATCATCGCGGTAGATGATTTCGATGAGAACAAAGTCAATCTGCTTAACCTGATGGCGGGACAGGACAGGCCTGAAAAGAACGAAGTGATCCTGGAACGCGATGCGCTGAATGAATTGGATATACAGGTGGGGCAGGAGCTGGTCTTCGAACTGTCGGATGGCATGACCAAAACCTTGCGGGTGGTGGGCCTTGTCCAGGACCCGACCACCGGCGCGGACGATTTCCTGGCGCCGCCGTTTGGTTACGTTGCCATGAATACCCTGCCGGGGCTGCGCCAGCCGGAGTCCTTCAACCGCGTGTACGCGACGGTATCCGAAAACCAGGACGATATGCCGCATATCCGCGAAGTGAGCGCCGAATTAAAAGACAGGATCGAAAGCACCGGCATAGAAGTCAGGCGGACGAGTTTCTCGAAGACACATGAACACCCGATGGCTTCCACCATTAATGCGATCCTGGGTATCTTGATGGCTTTAGGTGTGTTGATCGTCTTCCTTTCCAGTTCTTTGATCGCTAATACGCTCAACGCGCTGCTCAACCAGCACCTGCGGCACATCGGGGTGATCAAACTGGTCGGCGGGCGCAACCGTCAGGTGCTGGGTATGTACCTGGTCCTGATCCTGGTCTTCGGCCTGCTGGCGTTGGCGCTGGCGGTGCCGTTCGGCGGCATCGGCGCATATGGGCTGGCAGACTTCATCGCCGACAAAATGAGCTTCAGCCTGTTGGGGTACCGGATCGTGCCCCTGGCTTTTATCATCCAGATTGCGGTCGGGATCCTGGTGCCGCTTGTGGCGGGGTTGGCGCCAGTGATCAACGGTTCGCGTACGACCGTGCTCAAAGCGATCAGCGGAGACCTGGCCCTCGATAGCGGCGGGGAGGCTGAAGGGAGTCCGAAGCATGAGTCAAGGTGGGAACGGTTCCAGACCCGGGTCACGAACGCGCTGGCGAGGCGTGGTTTCCACATTCCGCGCCCGCTGCTGATCTCGCTGCGCAACACCTTCCGTCGGCGTGGTCGCCTGGTCCTGACGCTGTTCACGTTAACGATGGGTGGGGCAATATTTATAGGGGTGTTCAACGTGCGCACGACCTTGCGCAGCTATATGAACTCCATCGGGGAATACTTTATCGCCGATGTAACTGTCGATTTCGACCAGCCCTACCGTCTGCGGGAGGTGGAGCAATATGCTATGCAGATAGATGGGGTGACGTATGTGGAAGGCTGGCAGTTTACCGCGGTGGAAGCGCTGCTCCCGGACGGGACGGTCGGGGACAATATCACCGTGCTGGCTCCTCCGGCGGACAGTTCCCTGATCAATCCGATGATGGTGCAGGGACGCTGGATCCGCCCGGATGATGTCCGTAAGCTGACCGTCAGCGAAGCAGTTTTCGAAGAGTTTCCGGGTTTGGAAGCAGGGGATACCTTGCGTTTGAAGGTCAACGGGCAGGAAGAGGATTGGGAAGTTGTCGGGATTTTCAAGTTCGTCGGCCAGCAGGGCAACATTGGGTATGCGCCGTTTGAATATATCTCGCAAGTGAACAACCTGACCAACCGATCGTTTTCTTACCGTATTGTGACTGCATCCCACGATCGTGCCTACCAGGACCGTATGGCCGAGATCCTCGACCGCCATTTCCGCGATAACGGATTCAAGGTGCGCCAGGCGGAAGCCGGGTTGGCTTCGCTGGATACCGCATTAGAAAGCCTGGACATCCTGGTCACGTTCCTGCTGATCATGGCCCTGCTCACCGCTTCGGTAGGCAGCATGGGACTGGCCGGGACAATGGGCATGAACGTCCTGGAGCGCACCCGCGAGATCGGCATCATGCGCTCCATCGGCGCGGTTGATTCAATTATTATGCGGACGATCATTGCGGAAGGCCTGGTGATTGGCCTGCTCTCGTTTGGGATTGCAATTATTCTCTCCGTTCCCTTTACGTATTTGCTCTCGACTATCGTCAGCCTGGCTGTCTTCGAGACGCCCATCCAGGTTGTTTTCACAGCTACCGGTTATGTCATCTGGCTGGCGCTGGTGCTCGTTCTATCTGCCCTTGCGAGTATTTTGCCGGCCCGCAACGCGGCGCGTCTGACCATCCGCGAAGTGCTGGCTTATGAATAGCTAACCACGAAGGACAACCCCTGCCCGACCGGCAGCGCCGGCCGTCCGCCCCGTGAGGGCGTCGGCCCGAGACGGGGGCGGGCGAAGAACACGAAGGAAAAAACTTTGCGATCTTTGCGTTCTTTGCGGTTCAGTAATGAAAATTAGGAAGGTTCAAATGAAAAAATGGATGTATTTGGCACTGTCATTGATTGCTTTGACTCTATTGCTGGCCGCTTGCGGTGGACAGGAAACCCCCGAACCGGTTCAAACGGAACCCCTGCCTGCTGAGGCCGTCATCGCGGAGGGACACCTGGTCCCGGACAACGATCTGACGCTGTCCTTCACGGTGCGCGGGAAAGTGGCCGAGATCCTGGTTGAAAATGGGGAGACGGTGGGCGAAGGAGATGTACTTGTGCGCCTGGGGGACCGGGAGCAGGCCGAGGCCGCGCTGGCTGCAGCGCAGCTTGAGCTGGCAATCGCCCAACAGGCTTACGATGAGTTTGTCCGCACGGAGGTACTGGTCCGCGCGGACACGTGGCAGGCCTATATGGATGCGCAGGTAACGCGCGCGGCTGTCGAACGAAAATGGGAAGCGCTCAACCTGGATAACATCGAAGATGACATCGAAGATGCCCAGGCCGATGTTACAGACCGCCTGGAAGATTTAAAAGATGCCCAGGACGAGTTCGACAAGTATAAAGACCTGGATAAGGATAATTCCAAACGCAAAACGGCCGAAGATGATCTCGAAGACGCCCAGGAAGATTACAACCAGGCCCTGCGCGATCTGGAAGCGGAGATAAGGAAGCGTGATACCGTCCGTGCGACGCTCGATCAATCGCTGGCAGCAGAAGCAGAAGCCAAACACCAGTACGAAATCAGCCTGGATGGCCCCAATGGAGAACAACTGGCCTTGCTGGAAGCACGCCTGAACAACGCCAGGGCGCAGGTGGCATCTGCTGAAAACAGCCTTGCAAATTACGAACTCAAAGCTCCGTTCAATGGGAAAGTGATGGACATCAATGTTGCGGTCAATGAGATGGTTGGGCCGGAAACCTGGGCGGTCATCGTGGCGGACACCAGCCAGTGGTATATAGAAACCAGCGACCTGACCGAGCTCGAAGTGGTGGATGTGGCTGTCGGACAGAATGTCAGCATATTGCCGGATGCTTTGCCGGAAGTCGAGCTGGGAGGTGTGGTGGAAGAGATCAGCCAGTCGTTCAGGTCGCAGGGCGGGGATATTTTATACACCGTGCGGATCCGCGTGGACGATGTCGATCCGCGCATGCGCTGGGGGATGACGGTCGAAGTGACGTTCGAGCCTCTGGAATAGCATGACAATTTGACATGCGAAAAAATAACCGAAAAAATAGGGTGTTGGGCGTGCGTACGCACGCCCAACACCCTATTTTTTCGGACTTTTCTGAATAATGATGCAGTACTTCCTACCTGGCCATCACCGCTTCGCGCTCAGGTCCATTCGCCACCCAGCCTACTTTCACACCCACCAATTCTTCCACTCTTTCCACATATTCCTGCGCTTCGCGCGGCAGGTCCGCAAACTGACGGATGCCGCGAATGTCGCTGTGCCAGCCGCGCACGGTCTCGTAGACCGGCTTCGCGCGGCCAAGCTGGTATGAATCCAGATCATAGTAATGGGACGATTGCCCGTCCAACTCGTAACCGGTGCAGATTTTGATCTCCTCGAACGCGCTCAGGATATCGAGCTTGGTCAGGAAGAGCGCGTCGATGCCGCTGACCATGCTTGAGAAGCGCACTACTTCGGTGTCCAGCCAGCCGCCGCGGCGGATGCGTCCGGTAGTGGCGGCTACTTCGCTCAGGGTTTGCATGACGGACTCATCGTCCAGGATCTCGGTCGGCATCGGACCGGCGCCAACGCGGGTGGTGTAGGCCTTGGTCACGCCGATGATTTCTGTAATGGCTCGGGGCGGCACGCCCAGGCCGGTCGTGGCGGCAGAAGCGATGGTGGTGGAACCGGTCACAAAGGGATAGGTGCCCCAATCCGTGTCGAGGCAGCTTCCCATGGCCTGCTCGAGCAGAAATTTTTGTCCGCTTTTCAGTCCACCTTGAACGATGGGAAACAACTCGCGGATGAAAGGCTTGATCTGCACGTAATAACCCAAATACTCATCACGCACTCCATTAAAATCCAGCGGCTCGCCACCCAACGCGGTGATCACCTTATTCTTGAGTGTCACTTGCATTTTCAGCCTGTCGTTGAGGACATCTTTATCTGCAAAATCGCTCCAGCGGATACCGTTGTAGCTGACCTTGTCGGCAAAGGTCGGGCCGATGCCGCGCCGGGTGGTGCCGGTTGCGCCAGCGCCTTTGGCCTCCTCGTAAAGGCCATCCAGCAGCTTGTGGTATGGCATGATGACGTGCGAGCGTGGCGAGATCAGCAGCCGCCCATCCAGGTCGATGCCCGCGGCTCGCAAGGAATTGATTTCCTCTAACAAAACGCCCGGGTCGATCACCACGCCGCCGCCGATCAGGCAGGTCACATGTGGGTAGAACACGCCAGAGGGCACCAAATGAATCTTGAACGTGCCGAACTCGTTGACAATCGTGTGCCCGGCATTATTTCCGCCGTTATAGCGGGCGGTGTAATCGAAATCCCCGGCGAAGGTGTCAATCGCCTTGCCCTTGCCCTCGTCCCCCCATTGTGTGCCTAAAACAATCGTGACGCTCATTGTTCCTCCTCTAATTCACCACGGAGCGCACGGAGAGCACAGAGTTTTTTTCTCTGTGTTTCTACTTAAGAATCTCCGTGTGCTCGGTGTTCTCCGTGGTTAAGTACTTGCTCAACGATGTCGTCCGCCAGCCCGATATAGGTCAAAGGCGAGAGAGTCCGAAGTTTGGTTTTTACATTTCCATCTACTTCCAGAGATTCGATCCATTGCCTAAAACTCTCCTGTGTTATTTTTTTACCGCGCGTCAGGGACTTGAGCTGCTCATATGCGGACGGTGCATTTGCCGCGCGCAGGATGGTCTGGGCTCCCTCGGCGACCACTTCCCAGTGCGCCTCCAAACCGGACCGCAGGCCTGCTTCGTTTGCCTCGACCCGCTCCAGGCCCCGGGTGATGCTCGTCCAGGCTATCAGCGTGTGGCCCAGCGCTGCGCCGAATGAGCGCCGCACAGTCGAATCGGACAGGTCGCGCTGCAAGCGGGAAACCGGCAACTTGCGGACGTACTGCTCGAAAAGCGCGTTTGCCAGCCCTAAATTTCCCTCTGCATTTTCGAAGTCGATCGGGTTGACCTTCTGCGGCATAGTCGAAGAACCAACTTCGCCCGTTACCACGCGCAGTTTGAGATAGTCATCGCTGATATAGCGCCACATATCCTGGCACAAGTCGAGCAGGATACCATTGATCAGTTGCAGGATCTGGAAATATTCCAGCCAGTTGTCGTAGGGGATCAGTTGCGTGCTGGCCTGCGCCGGTTCCAGCCCCAGCTCGCGCAGGAAATTTTCGCTGAAAGACGGCCAGTCCACGTGCGGGGCGCCTGCTACGAGCGCGTTGTAGTTACCGACCGCGCCACTCCATTTCGATTCAAACTTGTGAGAAGATAACCTGTCGTGCTGTTTGCGCAGGCGTGCCACAAAGACGGCCATCTCCTTGCCAAATGTTGTCGGGATGGCGGGTTGTCCATGCGTGCGGGCCAGCATGTGCGTGGACTTATAGCGGCGGGCAAAATCCGTCAACTGGGCAATGATCTTGTCCAGCGCGGGGAGCATGACCCTGTCGCGCGCATCGCGCAGGGCAATCGCCTGGGCGGTCAGGTTAACGTCTTCACTTGTCAGGCCGAAGTGCAGCCAGGAAACGGTATCAGCCAGTGACGTCCGCGAGAGGCGGGTCTGCAAAAAGATTTCAGTGGCTTTCACGTCGTGGCGGGTCGTCTGTTCAAGTTTCTTGATCTCTTTCGCGTCTGCCAAAGAAAAATCCATAGCTAATTTCTCGATCAGATGGATTTCATCAATGCTCAATTCCCGCACAAGACCTGCATCCCTGGACAGGGCGATCAGGTAGCGGAGCTCGAGCCGCGCCCGTCCACGCAGGTAGGCGAACTCGGAGAAAAAATCGCGCAGCGGTTCGACTGTTTCAGAGTAGCGCCCATCGAGAGATGTGAGCGCCAGTAAGTTATTTTCTGACATCGATTTTATTATAACGTTACGTTGGATGAATCAGACACGCGATATAATCTCAGGGCTGAAATTCAAGATAAGGAAGGCTGTTATGAAAATTTTGCCCGAAGTTGCCCTGACCTACGATGATGTTTTGCTTGTACCGCAATACTCGGATGTTGAGTCCCGCAAGAAGCTTTCTACCCGCACCAGGCTGACATCCAAGTTAAATCTACAAATCCCGATTGTTTCCGCCAACATGGACACGGTCACCGAAAGCGAGATGGCGGTCGCCATGGCGCGCGCGGGAGGGATTGGTATTATCCATCGTTTTATGTCGATCGACGAGCAGGTACGGCAAGTGCAGCGTCTTAAAAAGACCGAGTCGTTTGTAGTGGATAATCCTATAACCTTAAAGGTAACAGACAGCGTTGGCGATGTAAAGCGCATTGTGGATGAAACCTACACAGGGGGGATCGTAATTCTGGATGATACGGGCAAAGTGGTTGGGATCGTCACCACCCGCGACCTGCTTTTTGAAGGAAACGGTCACCGCTCGCTTTCCGAAGTGATGACGCGAGAAGTGATCACGGCTCCTTCCGGCACCACGCTTAAAGAAGCCGAAAAGATCCTGCACGAGCACCGCATCGAAAAACTGCCGCTGGTGGACCCGGATGGCCGCCTGACCGGGCTGATCACGGTTAAAGATATTTTGAAACTCGAGGAATACCCGAAAGCCACCAAGGATTTGCGCGGACGCCTGGCGGTGGGCGCGGCGGTTGGTGTGAAATCGAGTGATTTGAAGCGGGTGGAACGTTTGCTGGAGGCCGGCACTGACTGCATCGTGGTGGACATAGCCCATGGTGATTCCAAATTAGAAATAGAGATCATCAAGAACATCCGCCAGCACTTCCCCCAGGCGCAGATCATCGGCGGCAACGTCGCTACGGCGCAAGGCACCCAGCGGCTCATCGATGCCGGAGTGGATGCGGTCAAAGTGGGCGTAGGACCCGGTTCGATCTGCATCACCCGCATCGTAGCGGGCGCGGGAGTGCCGCAGCTTTCGGCGGTGATCGCCTGCGCGGAGGTTGCCCGCCCGCAGGGGATTCCCATCATCGCAGATGGCGGCGTGCGCACATCGGGTGATATCGTCAAGGCGCTGGCTGCGGGTGCGTCTACGGTGATGATCGGCAGCCTGCTGGCCGGCACGGATGAAAGCCCTGGCCTGCTGATCACCCGCAAGGGACACCGCTACAAGGTCTCGCGCGGCATGGCCTCGTTGCAGGCCAATGTGGCGCGCAAAACCCGTGAAGGCGAAGCGGATGTGACCCAGGAAGAAATAGAAGAATATGTCTCTGAGGGCGTAGAGGCGGCGGTGCCCTATCGCGGCGCGGCCCGTGAAATGCTTTCCCAACTTGTAGGCGGGCTGCAATCGGGCATGAGCTACACCAACGCCCATTCGGTGGACGAACTGCACGAAAAGGCTGTCTTCGTGCGCATGACGCCTGTCGGCTTGAAAGAATCCCACCCGCATGATGTGGAACTGACTTAACCGTGACGCAGGCGGAGAATGGAAACACTGAGAGCAGAAAACCCCCAGGGTCCATTGTCTCTCTGCTTTTCTAAGAGGGTAGAGTGCCGCTTCGCATATGGCTTTAGCTTGCTACCCTTTAATTTGCTATAATCTCTTCATGACCGAATCCCGTACCCGCCACCCCCTCGACCCCCAGGCCAAACCCGACGATCGTGTGGATAATGCCCTCCGTCCCCAAAAACTGGACGACATTATTGGTCAAGAGCAGGTTAAGGAGAACCTGTCCATTTTGATCGACGCGGCCCGCCAGCGGCAGGAAGCCCTCGACCACGTGCTCTTTTACGGGCCGCCTGGCCTGGGCAAGACCACCCTGGCGCATGTGCTGGCGAACGAAATGGGCGTGAATATCAAGATCACATCCGGGCCTGTCATCGAGCGCGCCGGCGACCTGGCTGCCATCCTGACCAACTTGCGCGCGGGCGATGTGCTCTTCATTGACGAAGTCCATCGCCTGGGCCGGGCTGTGGAGGAAGTGCTTTATCCCGCTATGGAAGATTTCGCGCTGGATATTGTCATCGGAAAAGGCCCCTCGGCGCGCTCCATCCGCCTCAAGCTGCCGCATTTCACGATTGTCGGCGCGACCACACGGCTGGCGCTGGTCACAGCTCCGTTGCGGGCCAGATTTGGCGCGGTTTACCGGCTGGATTATTATGACATCGAAGCGATGCGAGCGATTGTCACGCGCGCGGCAGGTATGCTGGATGTCCCATGTGAGGCTGGCGGTGTGGAAGAAGTTGCCCATCGCGCCCGCGGAACCCCAAGAGTTGCCCTGCGCCTGCTGCGGCGTGTGCGTGACTATGCCCAGGTGCGTGCAGATGGGATCGTCACTCGCCAGGTCGCTAAAGAAGCACTTGACCTGTTGCAAGTCGATAAACTCGGTTTGGATGATGTCGACCGGCGCGTGCTGAGAACAATCATCGAAAAATATAGCGGTGGACCGGTTGGATTGAACACAATCGCAGCCTCCATCAGCGAGGAATCCGACACCATCATGGACGTGGTGGAGCCCTATCTATTGCAGCTTGGCTTCCTTGACCGGACTCCCCAGGGACGCGTGGCGACCAAGTCCGCGTATGAACATTTGGGGCTGGATTATGTAGAGGGCGCGCAGCCGAGGTTGTTATAGTCGCTGCCTGCACCTGCCCGTGCCATCTGGCACGGATGCAATGGTGCGGCACAGGTGAACGGAGGGTTGAGTGAAGCGAGACCCGAAGTCGAAGCGCCTTTCGCCTACCCTGCGCTGCGTTCGGCGCAGGGAAAGAGGTTCTTGATGGATAACATTGGACGTTTCTTGATGATCGGGGGCATTGTTCTTTTTGTAGTCGGCGGACTGGTCTTTCTGGCCACCAAATTCGGCCTTCCCTTTGGCCGCCTGCCCGGTGATATCCGCATCGAGCGGGATGGCTTTTCATTTTACTTTCCGTTGGGGAGTTCGATTTTGATCTCGATTGTCCTGACAATAATATTAAACGTTATTGTGCGTTTGCTGAGAAAATGACTGCAAATCGATTGTATTAGCGCAGCTTTTTTTGGGTAAAATAAGATAACAAATGGATCGAACTGTAAGCAAACTTTCTCCCGCAGATCTGGCATCATACCGAAGGTCTTTGAAAAGGCGTCAGCAGATCAAGAGACCCAGCAATGCGCGGATTCAAAAGGCGTATGAGGTTGCGTATCGCGCAGCATCAATATTGAAAGACCAGTTTGGTGTAAAGAAGGTAGTCTTGTTTGGTTCCGTCGTTTACCCGCACCTGTTTCACACACATTCAGATATAGACCTTGCTGTCTGGGATTTAACCGGACGAGAATATTTTCAGGCTATTGGTGTTTTACAAAGCTTGGATCCGGATTTTGAAATTGACTTGATATCCTTTGATAAGGCTTTACCCACTCTTCAAGATGTCATTCGGCGAGACGGGAAAGAGATATGAGTGATTATTTCGCACTTGCCAGCCGAATTCGGGTATCCCTGCAAGATGTGAATCGAAGTGTTGACCGCTCACTTGAATTAGCAAATAAGGCCCAAAACACAGGCGATGACGGGTACTGGGATGGAGTTGCTTTAAATCTACATGGTTTTTACACTGGGATCGAGCATATTTTTAAGGATATTGCAAGGACAATAGAAACCTCCCTGCCGTCTGGTTCCGGCTGGCATATTGACCTTCTAACGCAAATGAGCGCAGAGATAGAGGCGATTCGCCCTGCGGTCATTAAAGTTGAAACCAGAGACTGTCTCCATGAATATCGTGGTTTGCGCCACGTAGTAAGAAACGTTTATGCTTTCAATTTGCGTTCGGCACGGTTGAATGAGTTGATTCAGGATTTGACCAAGTGCTTCGCTAGTGTATCTGCCGATCTGTTAGATTTTGCTCGCTTTTTAGAAAGTATATGAAAGTTTCAGCTTAGGGGGCATTTTGCTTTTCCTCAATGCCATTATGAAAACCACCGACTTTGACTACCACCTCCCCGAAACCTCCATCGCGCAGACGCCGCTCGAGCCGCGCGATTCTTCGCGATTACTGGTTCTCAACCGCAAAACGGGCGAACTGGAGCACCGGATTTTCAACGAGATCGGTGATTACCTGAACCCTGGCGATCTGCTGGTCCTGAACCAGACGCGCGTCATCCCGGCGCGTATTTACGCCCGTAAACCGACCGGTGGAAAAGTGGAACTGCTCCTGCTTCGAAAAAGAGATGATCTGGCCTGGGAATGCCTGGTTGGCGGGAAAGGACTGCGCGTAGGTAACATTGTTGACCTGGAGTCCGGCGACTTATCATCCCCGCAGGGGGCCCGTCGTCGGGATGCAAAGTCAGCCCGCCCCCCGTCTCGGGCCGACGCCCTCACGGGGCGGACGGCCGGCACTGCCGGTCGGGCCGGGGGAGACTTTGCAGTCCGTGCTGAAATCATCGAAATTCTCAACGGCTCCGAGCGCCTGGTAAAATTCTCCGAACCGATCGAGCCGTATTTCCCGAAAGTGGGCAACGTCCCGCTGCCGCCTTATATCCACGAGAAACTGAACGACCCCGAACGCTATCAGACCGTCTACGCCCGTGAACCCGGCTCCGCCGCCGCGCCGACCGCTGGCCTGCACTTCACGCCACGCCTGCTGGACGAGTTGCAGGCGAAAGGCGTGAAGATTGCCTATGTCACCCTGCACGTCGGGCTGGATACCTTTGCCCCGGTCACTGAAGATGACCCCGAAGAGCATAAAATCCATACGGAATGGTGCGAACTCCCACCGGAAACCGCGGACCTAATCAACGCGACAAAAACTACCGGTGGAAGGGTTATTGCGGTAGGGACAACTTCAGTGCGCACGCTTGAATCTGCTGCAGTAGGGCGAGATATTATCTCGCCTTACAGTGAATCTACCTCGCTTTTCATTCTCCCCGGCTACCAGTTCAAGCTCGTGGATGTCACGATTACCAACTTTCACTTGCCCAGGTCTACGCTGATCATGCTGATCAGCGCCTTTGCCGGGCGGGAGAAAATTCTTGAAACGTACGAAACCGCTATTAAAGAAGGCTACCGCTTCTATTCCTTTGGCGATGCGATGCTGATTTTATAACCCTTTAAAATGGGAAAGTGGGGTAACCCCACATCCCGTTTCTTTGAAAGAATCCATTAATGGGTAAGACAAATCCGTGCAAATCATTGTAATCCGTGGCAAAATAACCGTATGACCGAGCAACTTTACTTTGACGACCCACTCACCCTCGAGTTCACCGCACAGGTAACCGAATCCCGCCCGTTAAATAAGGGCAGGTATGGCCTAATCCTGCCGCGCACCTACTTCTATCCCACCAGCGGCGGGCAAGAACACGATACCGGTTTCATTGGCGAGGCGCGGGTTTTGGACGTCTACAAGGACAACGGAACGATCATCCATGTGGTTGACCGTTCGCTTACCCCCGGCGATTACCCCGCCCGAATCGACCGTGATCGCCGCATCCGCGCCATGCAGCACCACACCGGCCAGCACATCCTTTCCGCTACCTTCCTGGAAGTAGCCGACATCGAAAGCATTTCGGCTAACATCAACGGTGACAGCCCCTCGACCATCGACCTGGAAGTGGGCGAAGTCGCACCTGAAACCATGCGGCAGGCAGAGAGATATGCTAACAGTATTCTTTTCGAAAACCGGGCTGTCAAAAGCTACTATGTTACCGATGCCGACGCAGCCAGCATCCCCTTCCGCAAACCGCCCAAGGTCAGCGGGCGTATCCGGGTGGTCGAAGTCGACGGCTTCGATGTCACTCCCTGTGGCGGTACGCACTGCCTGAATACAAGCATGGTCGGGCTGATAAAGATCATCCGGACCGAGCGCGTCAACCAGAAGCTGCGGGTCCACTTCGTGGCCGGGTACCAGGCTCTTGATCATTTCAACACTTACCAAGATATTTCCCAAGGCGCGGCTTCTTTGCTGGAAACAGGGGTGGACGGTATTCCCGCCGTTCTGGAACGTAAACTGGACCAGCTCAAGGCTGCCCAAACGGAGCTCGAAACGCTCCGGGTCGGACTTCTGGCTGCTGAGGCCGGCCAACTGGCGGCCTCAGCCGAACAGCTTGGTGCGCTGCGCCTGGTCACGGCCCTGTTCCGTGGCCGCCTGGCTACCGACCTGCGCCAGCTGGGGATGAAACTGCGTGACATGCCCGGCATGGTTGCCCTGCTGGCTGCCTTCGATGAGGGTAAACTTTCGCTCGTCGTCGCCTGCGCGCAAGACAGCGGCGTGAATGCGCGCGACCTGCTTGACAAGCACCTGGCTCCATTTAACGGGCGCGGCGGCGGCGATCCATTTCTGGCGCAGGGTGGTGGAACGGTAGATAACGATGAGCTGGATGGATTATTCAAGGGAACAAAAGACGATCTCGATGTCACTTAATGAGCTGAATTCTGAAATCATTTCCTGCCGCAAATGCCCGCGCCTGGTGGCATGGCGCGAAGAAGTAGCCCGCACCAAGCGCAAAGCTTATATGGATTGGGATTACTGGGGCAAGCCCGTGCCCGGGTTTGGCGACCCAGAGGCGCGCGTGCTGGTTGTCGGGTTGGCTCCCGCTGCGCACGGTTCCAACCGGACCGGGCGGAATTTTACCGGCGACGGTTCGGGAGGCTTCTTGTACTCGGCGCTGTACCGGGCTGGCTTTGCCAACCACGCGGTTTCCACTTCTCGTGGTGATGGCTTAAAGCTGAAAGACATGTATATTACAGCATCCGCTCGCTGTGCGCCTCCGCAGAATAAACCCACGACCCAGGAAATGGATAATTGCCAGCCTTTCTTGGAGCGTGAGATCGAAATCCTGCAGCCAAAGGTGATCGTTGCCCTTGGCCGGATAGCGTTTGAAAGGATCCTTCGTCTCTATTCCGAACCGAAAGCTGGCAAGAAGTTTGCCCATGGTGCTGTATTTCGATTGGGAGCAGGCCCCTGGCTGGTTTGCTCGTACCATCCCAGCCAGCAGAACACGCTGACCGGCAAACTGACCGTCGAGATGTTCGATGCCATGTGGGCGCAGGTCAAAGAGCTGGTTCAGAAATCATAATGGAAGCAGGCCGAGGGTCGAAAAGGATGCGAAATAAATTATTCAACGGACAGGAAGCCCCCGATTTTGAGCTAGCCGATCTAAATGGACGTCAAATCCGGTTGTCCAATTTCCGTGAGAAAAAAGTTGTCGTACTGGCCTTCCTGCGCGGCTTCCTGTGACCGTACTGCCGGGCGCAGTTGGCGCGCTTACGAGATGGCTATCCTGAGTTCACCGCACGGAACGCAGAAGTCCTGGCGATCGGACCGGATTCTCCTGAAAGGTTTATCAGCTTTTGGGAAGAGAACAGCCTCCCTTTTCCAGGCCTTCCAGATCCGGACAAACAGGTTTCCAAAATTTACAAACAGGAAGTTAATTTGTTCAAGCTGGGGCGGATGCCGTTGAACGCGATTGTAGACCGCAAGGGGTTTATCCGTTATATCCACTACGGGTACAGCATGTCCGACATTCCCGACAATGAAACCCTCCTGCATGTAATAGAGCAGCTCAACGCCTCATCAAATTAATTATGTCAATTGGACAAATCGCATTCCTTGGTTCCGGGGAGACCGCGTTAGCCGGCGGCCGTATTTTTGAAACATTGGCCCGCAGCCTTCCGGAAGGATTGAAGATCGCCCTGCTCGAAACCCCGGCCGGCTTTGAGCTGAACTCGGCCCAGGTGACCGGACGTGTAGCTGAATTCATGCAATCCCGCTTGCAAAACTATAAACCACAAATCGACGTGATCCCTGCCCGCAAGCGCGGTACGGACTTCAGCCCCAATGATCCTGAAATTTTAAAGCCCTTGCTTTCAGCCGATATGATTTTTATGGGACCCGGCAGCCCAACGTATGCCATCCGGCAATTGCAGGACAGCCTGGCATGGGACATCCTGCGGGCGCGCCATCGCCTCGGTGCCACGCTGGTATTTGCTTCCGCTGCAACCATCTCTGTCGGCGCCTGGGCTTTGCCCGTTTACGAAATCTTCAAAGTGGGACAGGATGTCTTCAGCACTCCCGGACTTAACCTGTTTGCCGACTTTGGCGTGACCCTATCCTTCATCCCGCACTGGAATAACGCCGAGGGCGGTATTGACCTGGATACAAGCCGTTGCTTCGTCGGCCTGGAAAGGTTCAACCAGTGGTGTGAGACCCTGCCAACTGAAAACGCAACGCTTGGTTTGGACGAGCATACCGGTATTATCATTGATTTTCAGAAAATGGAATGTCAGGTGCTTGGAGTCAGCAGCGTCTCTCTCGTCCGCGAGTGCGACCCTGAGATCTATGCTACTGGCGCAACCTTCCCTTTGACGGAACTGGGTGAAATTCGCGTGCCTGAGCCGTTGGATGCCGGCATCCCTGCCGAAGTTTGGGAGCTGGTCACAGCCGCAAATCAGACGGGGGATGATGCTCCCCCGCAAGAAGTGCTGGCGATGGTCGACCGGCGCCAGGAAGCCCGCTCGGACAAAAACTGGTCCGAATCAGACCGCCTGCGGGATGCGATTGAATCGCTCGGCTGGCAGGTACAGGATACTCCTGAGGGAGCGAAGCTGGTGAAATCTTGACCCCCTCCCGCCCTTCGGGCACCCTCCCCCATTTTCGCTAACCATTTTTGTCGCAATACCAAGCTTGTATTCAGCGAAAATGGGGGAGGGCTGGGGAGGGGGCGGGCCGAAATGGGATAAAATACAGGAGGCAAAGGTATAAGGAGTTATCCCATGCGGGCTGTCGATATTATTATCAAGAAACGCGATAAAAAAGAACTGACCGGGGAGGAAATCCGCTTTTTTATTGACGGTATTTCAAACGAGAGTATCCCCGATTACCAGACATCCGCCCTGGCTATGGCCATTTTACTCAACGGTATGACCCCCCGCGAAACAACCGATCTGACGCTTGCCATGGCGGATTCTGGCGAAACGCTGGATTTGCAAGATGTTGTCGATATCGCCGTGGATAAGCACTCCACCGGCGGCGTGGGCGACAAAACCAGTATTGCCGTCCTGCCGATCGTCGCGGCCTGTGGGCTGCCCGTGGGGAAAATGTCCGGCCACGGGCTTGGCTTCAGCGGCGGGACGCTGGACAAGCTCGAATCCATCCCCGGCTACCGCGTCGATCTGACTACCGAAGAGTTCCTGGAACAACTTAAATCGATTGGCATTGTGCTGAGCGGCCAGACCAAAGACCTGGCCCCCGCAGATGGCAAACTATATGCCCTGCGCGATGTTACCGGGACGGTGCAGTCCATCCCGTTGATCGCGTCATCGGTCATGAGCAAGAAGATCGCGGCCGGCGCGCATGCAATCGTGTTGGATGTCAAAGTGGGTCAGGGCGCTTTCATGGAATCCCTGTCCGAGGCCCGCGAGCTGGCTGGTTTAATGGTGCAGATCGGTCAACTGGCCGGGCGGGATGTGGTTGCCTTGTTGTCAGATATGAACCAGCCGCTTGGCAATGCGGTGGGCAACGCGCTGGAAGTGATCGAAGCCATTGAGACACTTAGCGGGAATGGCCCGAATGATTTTCGCGAACACTGTATTCACGTGGCCGCGCATATGCTGGTACTCGGGAAGCAAGCCAGCGATCCGGAAGAAGGACGTCAGCTCGCTGAGAGAGCGATCAGCGCAGGTCGCGCCATAGAGAAACTCCGCACTCTGGTGGAAGCTCAGGGTGGAGACGTTGCTTACGTGGACAATCCTGAAAAATTTCCAAAAGCAAAATACATCGAAGTAGTTGAGACGCCCGAAAGTGGCTACCTGGAACAGGTCCAGGCCCGGATCATCGGGGAAGCTGCTGTGGCACTGGGAGCAGGCCGGGCAAAGAAGGGCGACCCGGTTGATCATGCGGTTGGGTTTGCCGTCCATCATAAGGTAGGCGACAGGGTTGAAAAAGGCCAGCCGCTGTTCACAGTCCATGCTAACGACGAGAGTTTGCTGTCGGAGGCGCGCCAGGCCGTTTTGGATGCCCATCGTTGGACCGATGCGCCGGTTCCGGCATTACCATTGTTCTACGATTAAATGTGGCGTATAGTCTTGCATTAAAATTAAGAATCGGGCATACTTACAAAAAGTGCTGGCTTTCTTTATTAAGAAGAAGCTCAATGAGCAGGATGTGAGGAGTAGCGGATATGGCGAAAGTATCTTTGCGTAGCTATAATCGAGAGATAGAATCCATGGTGGACCAGGGTGAATTGGATGAAGCAATTGCCCATTGCCGTCATATCCTGAACACATTCCCTAAAAACCTGGAAACTTACCGTTTGCTCGGCAAGGCTTACCTGGAGACCAAACGGTATAACGAAGCCACCGACATTTTTGAACGCCTGCTGATGGCTGTGCCTGACGACTTTGTCGCCCATGTGGGGATGAGTATCATTCGCGACGAACAAAACGACATGGACGCTGCCATCTGGCATATGGAACGGGCCTTCGAGGTCCAGCCTTCCAACGCGGCGATCCAGTCTGAATTACAACGTCTATTTGGACGCCGGGATGGCGTCGAGCCTCCCAAAATCCGCCTTACACGGGGGGCGCTGGCGCACATGTACGTGCAGGGTGAGCTATATCCCCAGGCCATTTCCGAGATCAAAGCCGTGCTTGAAGAGGACCGCGATCGTCACGATATGCAGGTCCTGCTGGCGCGGGCTTATTTCCAAGCCGGTCAAAAGAACGAAGCCGCCGAAATGTGTTCGCAGCTGTTGCGCCGTTACCCCTATTGCTTCGACGCCAATCGCGTGCTGGTCGAATTGCTCCCCGAAACGGAACGTGGCGAGAGCCCACAGGCATCTCGTCACCGGGTCAATGAACTCGATCCCTATGCCACTTTTGTGTCCGGGTCCGTCTTCCATAGCGGTGAAGTTGCCGATGCGGCTGTCAGCCTGGAACGTCTGGATTGGGATGGTCAGCCTGTGGACCTGGGGCAGGAATGGAAAGATTCTTTGGGAATTGAACGAGGCGATAAAATGGCTGCTGCTGACGAGGAACCGGACTGGTTGAAGACCGGTCTCGCTTCCGGATCTTTCAGCGCCTCTACGTCTGGCGAGGAGCCTGCCTCCGCTTCAAGCAGCGATGACGATATCCCGGAGTTTTTGCGCGATGCTGGCTGGGGGAAGGATACCGGAGCTTATCAGGAAGATTCAGGTACTTTCGAGACATCCGGCGAATCGTCGGAAGAACCTGCGCTTGCTGAGGGTGACCTGCCCGATTGGATCAAGGCGATGGCTCCCACTGACACGGGGGTTGCAGATTCGAGCCAGCAGGAGCTAACAGAAGACCTGACCCAGGACGATGTGCCCGATTGGTTACAGGGACTGGGCGAGGGACAGGAATCCTCTTCCGAAGAGCGGACTCTGGACCAGGGAGATTTGCCAGATTGGCTTGCAGCTATGAAACCGGCAGATGAGGCCCCGCAAGAGCCAGGGCCGCAAATGGAAGAAGAGCTGGCGGCGGAACCCATCGACGAAACGGATCTCCCCGATTGGTTGAAGTCCGCCCAGCCGGAAGAAGAACAAAAATTTACGGTTCAGGGAATGCCTGACGAAGCGCAACCAGAAATGCCTCTCGAGGCACCCCAGGAACCGGCACAAGAATTCCCGGAAATGGCGGCTCAATCCCTGTCCGATTGGCAGTTGGGTGATGAAGAGACTTTGGGTGCAGTCGATTTTGATACAACTGATACCGGTGCTTTGGGTACATCAGCCGATGAACAGGATGACGCCATCGCCTGGCTGGAGAGCCTGGCGACCAAGCATGGAGCCAAACCCGAGGAACTGGTCACCGATCCCGATGCGCGCAAGGAAACTGCCCCCGAATGGGTACAGCAAGCGAAGGCGGTCAAGGATCAGGGGGCTGCTGAAGCGCCTGTTCCAGAAGATGAACCTCTCGTCGAGCCTTCCGAAGATTTGCCCGATTTCCTGGCTACGATGCTTGGTGAACCAACACAGGAATCCGGCGCCAAAGTTGCGCCGGTTGATGACCTGAGCCCATCGGCGGAAGAACAGGATGACGCCATCGCCTGGCTGGAGAGCCTGGCGGCTAAACACGGGGCAAAACCTGAGGAACTGGTCACCGATCCCGATGCGCGCAAGGAAACCGCGCCCAAATGGGTACAGAAAGCTTCAGAAGCAACGAGCGCAGCGCAAGTTCCTGCTGAAGCTGAGGATGAAGTATCAGCGGAAGAACCGTTTGAGAGCATACCCGAGTGGATAGAACCAACCAGTGAGGAGGAAGGGGCACTCTCTCCTGAATTGGAGGATACCCAACCGAACAAACCAGTTTCTCGAACCGGTGCGGATGAAACCGGTACATGGTTGCGCGACCTGGGCGAAGCAGGCGATGTTGTAAGTGAGCAGGAGCCGGCTACCGAAATAGAATCTCCGGCCATGGGTACTGACGAGGATGTGCCTGACTGGTTGCGTGGGGTAGAAGTAGAGCCCTCGAAAGCCGAGGCAGGCCTTACATCCGAAGTGGAGGGGCGAGAAGTGCCTGACTGGCTTAGTGAGTTGGAAGCAGAACCTTCAAAGGCAGAGGCTGACCAGCTGTCCGATGCAGAAGCTCCTATGTCAGAAGAAGAAGTGCAAGATGTGCCTGACTGGCTTAGTGAGTTGGAAGCAGAACCTTCAAAGGCTGAAGCTGGCCTGCTGTCCGAAGAAGGCCAGGAACAAGAAGTGCCAGATTGGCTGCTAGGCGTTGAAACAGGACCATCCGAGGCAGAGAGTTTCCCGGCTGCCCCGGAGGAAGAAGCTTCGGTAGCAGAAGCAGGGCCGCCAATGCTTGAAGGTGAAGCGCAAGAATTACCAGATTGGTTGAGCGGGGTTGAAACAGAACCGTCTGAATTGGAGAGACTGTCTGCGTCTCCATTGGAAGAGGAAGTGGCTTTCGAACCTGATCAGGGAACCGAGTTTCAGGCTGTTGAAGCAGCGGCTGAGGCCGAAGAGCCTGACTTTACAGATTGGTTAAAAAGTGTGGAAACAGAGGAGACAGGTGAGGAAGTCGAAGGGACTGCACCTGAAGAAGCTCCCGCAGATGACTTGCCGTCCTGGTTGGCCGGGTTGGACGAGAAAGAAGCGCAGCCGCAGGCCCCTGTTGCAGGTGCAGATGATGATTTACCGGAATGGTTACGGGCTGTGGATGAGCAGGAACCTGCCCAAGCCGAGCCCACCGCTCCAACGGACTGGCAGCCCGTCGATGTCGAAGCCCCTGCCGGTGAAGAGCTGGTGGAGGAGCCAGCCTCAGAACCCGAACCGGTGATGGAAGAGTTGCCCGTTCAGGCTGAGCAGCCGGCGCCTTTTGAACCCTTATCTGAGCCGGAACCGGAAAGCATGGCGCCGCCAGAGCCAGAACCCTATCACGAGGCGGTAACCGAAATTGGTTCAGATATACCACTTTCTGCGCAGGAACCGGTTTTGGCCCAGGCGCAGCTGGAGCTTACGCGGGGCAACGTTCCCGGGGCGTTATACAGCTACGAAAAGTTGATCCGGAAAGGCAGGATGCTGGACGAGATCATCTTTGACCTGCGCGAAGCCCTCTATCGTTATCCGGTGGATGTGTCCATTTTGCAGGCGTTGGGCGATGCCTACATGCGCGCCAACCGTTTGCAGGATGCGCTGGATGCTTATACGAAGGCAGAGGAATTACTACGTTAACAACAGTAGGGCGGTTTACCAAACCGCCCTACTTAATTTCCGGTATCTCTTCACGAACTACGAAATTCTAACCTATCTTCTCGAAAAGAATGGGGAAAGTGGGGTGTGTTTGGCTGGCGCAGCCAGCCAAACACACCCCACACCTCACTTTACTGGGAAGATGTATTCTAGCAATGTAAACCGGAGGAAATTGTGGAACGTTCGCTCGTACTTGTCAAACCGGATGGTGTCCAGCGCGGACTGGTTGGTGAGGTGGTTGCCCGCCTGGAACGGCGCGGATTGCGCCTGGTGGCGGCCAAGTTTTTGGCGGTCAGCCAGGAGCTGGCTGAAACGCACTATGCCATTCACAAAGGAAAACCATTTTATGAGGGTTTGATTGCTTACATCACCTCTGCGCCGGTGATGGCGATGGTCTGGGAAGGGCCGAACGCCGTGGCCGCCATCCGCCAGACGATGGGCGCAACCCGCCCGACCGAAGCTGCTCCAGGTTCGCTGCGCCATGACTTTGCCCTGGAGGTTGGGCGCAACCTGACCCACGCTTCGGATTCGGCCGAGAACGGCGAGAAGGAAGTGGCATTGTGGTTCAAGCCGGAAGAACTGGTCGACTGGACGCGCGAGGTGGACAGGTGGGTGTTCGAGAAATAGGGGTTGGCGATCGGTAATTGGTAATTTGTCCCGTGGGCGAAGCGGCCTGCGGGACTATTTATTTTCTATAACGCTGCTCAAACTCATCATGCGGGATCACTTCTTCACCGACCACGTAAAGGAATACATAGATTCCCGATGGGCCCATGAATTTGAAATCTTTGCGGATTGCGTTCAGGGTTGCATCAAAGTTCCCATGGGAGCGAAGATATTTCTGGAACGAACCATGCGCTTTGTCCAGTTCGAGCAACTTGCGCGCGTTGGAAACGACTGCCGTAAGCTTACGGTAATTGCGTACCACGCGCGTATCCTTGGTAAGATCCTCGATGTCTTTTTCGTTGAAATTCGCCACAGTATGGATGTCAAAGCCTCGGAAGGCTTCCCGGGTTTCCGGCCACTTGCTCTCGATAACCTTCCAGGACATACCGGATTGAAAAACAGATTTGCTCATGACTTCGAGGTAATCATTCAAGGATTTCGGAATGATCTTTTCAGGTGGGCCTGCTGGCATTGTAACCCTTTCATGTTTTGGCGCGTTTAACTTTATAAGAGGTGACTGTCAGTTGGGCTAATAACTGTCACCTGATCTTAAAATTACTGCAGCCTCAACAATATCTTTCCTTCATCCCATAATTCTTCCAACTGGTAATAATCGCGCTGGTCGGGCGAGAAAAGGTGCACGACCACATCGCCGTAGTCTACCACCAGCCAGCCGTCACGGGCTTCGCCTTCCACCCGGCCTTTCTTTTTGTGTTGTGACCGCATTTCGTCTACGACTGATTTGGCCAGAGCATCCAGCATACGGTCGCTGGTGCCGTTACAGACCACGAAGTAATCGGTAAATGATGCAATATCTTTAAGATCAAGCAATAAAATGTCTTCGCCCTTTTTTTCTTCCAGGGCATCGACGATGGAACGGGCTAATTCAAGTGCGTTCAGTAGTCACCTCGTAAAATGTTGCACTGAGCGGAGGGCGTAGCCCGCAGTCGAAGTGTTCCTGCAAGAGAGGAAGCGCTCTTCGACTTCACTCCGCTGCGCTTCGTTCCGCTCAGAGCCAGATTATGTTTTTAACGGCGCAGAAAAAAGCCTTGTATAGACCGCGCCGGTCGGTTTCAAGTCGCTTTTGAAGAGATGAACGGCGCTCACCTGGACAGTTCCAAGCGAGCCGACCTTCGTCTCATCCAATGCGGTTCGGATTTGCTGTATGCCGGCCGAG